>URVS01000020.1 GCA_900551385.1 uncultured Mollicutes bacterium
TCTGATAAACTTCCAGCAAATTTGGGATATTTATATGAAAATTTGGTTGCACAAATAATAAATTCAACAGGAAGAGAATTATATTATCATACATGGTCTAAAGAAAATAGTACTCATTATTATGAAATTGATTTTTTAGTTTCTAATGGCTCAAAACTTGATGTTTTTGAAGTTAAATCTTCAGGAATTAGCAAGCATGATTCAATTAATGTTTTTGCTAAAAAATATTCTGATTCAATTAAAAATTTATATTTGTTGTCACAAAAAGATATTGGAAAAGAAGGGGCAATATTTTTAAAACCATTTTATTTATTACCTTTTATTCTTTAAAATATTTTGAATAATAATTTTAACTAAAAGATAACCATTAATCCCGTAATTGTTGATTATTCTCGTAATTTGACATATAATTTACGAGAAAGATGGTGAAATTATGAGAAAGTTTGATTATACAAATTTAAAAAATAAAGCTTGGGATTCTAATATAATTAATAAGATTGGTAAAATACATGAAGCAAAAGCTAGACAAGAATTATATTTATTTCAAAAAACTGATGAATTAAATAAGTTAGTTGAACTTTCAAAAATCCAAAGTACTGAAGCAAGTAATGCAATTGAAGGAATTAGAACTACTGATATAAGATTAAAAAAAATTGTTAATGAGAAAACAACTCCTAAAAATAGAAATGAGAAAGAAATTGCAGGGTATAGAGATGCTTTAAATATAATTCATGAAAGCTTTCAATATATTCCTTTAACACCAAATTATATATTACAATTACATAAAGTTTTATGTGGTAAAAATAATGAAGTATCTTATGGAGGGAAATTTAAAAATACTCAAAATTATATAAGTGCGACTGATGAAAAAGGAAATACATATACTTTATTTACACCAGTTTCTCCGCTTGAAACACCTATTTCAATGCAAAATTTATGTGATGAATTTAATAAAGCAATGGATAGTCATGAAGTTGATCCACTTATATTAATTCCTATATTTATTCATGATTTTTTATGTATTCATCCTTTTAATGATGGAAATGGAAGAATGAGTAGATTATTAACAACATTACTTTTATATCGTTCTGGATATTATGTTGGTAAATATATTTCTTTAGAATTCAAAATATTAAAATTAAAAGATTTATATTATGATGCTTTATATGATTCTCAAAAAGGTTGGTATGAAGAAAAAGATGATCCTACACCTTTTGTTAGTTATTTGTTAAATATTATTGAAATGGCTTATAATGATTTTGAAAATAGAATAGAAATTGTATCAAAAAAGTTAAGTGTATATGATTCTATTAAAAATGTAATAGATATGAAAATTGGAAAGATAACCAAATCAGAAATTGCTGAACTTTGTCCTTTAATTTCATTAAGTTCTATTGAAAAGGTTTTAGCTAAAATGGTAAAAGAAGGAAAACTTGAAAAAGGTGGTACGGGTAAGAATTCGTTTTATATAATTAAGCTATAGTTTTAATTATAATAATCAAAAAAATAAATAGGAGAAAAAAACTCCTATTTTTTTTATACGAAAAAAGATATTTTCGCCATTTATAAATTTGGAGGTGAAAATATGGAAATAAAAGAAATAACAATATCGATAATAAGTGTAATGATTGCTATATTGTCATTTAAAAGAAGTGTATTAAGAGAACATAAACAATTAGGTAAAGAATAAGGCTCATTTTTATCAGATATTGGTTATATCAAAGCATGTGGTAATCGAATGGAAAAGAATATATCAAATGTTGATGAAAGATATCATGATTTATTACAAAGATTAACAAAAGTAGAAGAAAACTTAATTTATACTAAAAAAAGAGCAGAAGAAATAATTGTTTCTGAATATGGCTAAGAAAAATAAATAAATATTTTTAATTAATTTTTATATTAGAATTTAAGCATACTAGTAATATGTCAAGATAGAAAAAATAAATTTTGATAAAAATTAATATTATGTATAAACAACAAAAATCTCATAGCTGAGTTAAAGTCATTGATCTTTGAAATTAGAATATAATAGTTAATTAATATTTGAAGGAAATTCGTAAAGTTTTTTATCTTTAAGTAATTTATAAATAAGACGAATAAACTTTTTCTAGAAGTAAGAAAAAGTGCGTGAGAATCTTTATGAATCTTAACTTCAATAAGTTTTTTTTGTTATAAAAGCCATTAAAAACTACTGATTAATTAGAATTATTTTTATAAGCTAATTGTAGATTACACAATTAAATATTCGAACATTATTTTATCAATTTTGATAAAAATATCATATTGACCATTTTTAAAAAAATAAATATAGATTAAAATATTTTTGAAAGGGGTTTCAATTAAGAAACATTTTAGAATATGAAAAAACAAAAATTATTACCTTTATGTGCAACTTTAATGATGATGATAGGTTGTAATACTACAACTAATACATCTAGTTCAAATACTAGCACTGGTACAAATACAAATTATACATATAAAGAAGAAATAACAAAAAAACCAACATGCACGAATGAAGGCTTAAAAACATTTATTTGTAATGAAGATGCTTCTAAAAATTATACTGAAATAATTCCTGCTTTAGGTCATGATTTAAGTGATTATACAAGAAATAAAGATGGATCAAAAATGGTTTCAAATTGCAAAAGAGAAAATTGTGATTATAAAGAAGAAAAAGATATTGTAAAAGTAATTGTTTTAGCAGGACAATCTAATGCTGTTGGACATTCTTACGCAAGTCATTTAACATTAGAGCAACAAGAAAAATTTGCTTTAGGCTTTGATAATATTAAAATTAATTATAATTTAAGTCCATATTCTGATTCTGCAAATAAAAAATCAGATGGATTTGTTCCTGTTAAATTAGGTCAAGGAAGAAAACCTACGGATACAACATTATTATCTTTTGGACCTGAGATTGGAATAGCAGATTATTTAAGTAAAAATTATCCTAATGAAAAATTTTACATTATTAAAACTGCTGCAGGAGCGACAACATTACATAACAATTGGTATTCACCTTCTTCTAAAAAAGAAATGAAAGATGATAACTTATTTAATTTTTTACTTAAATTCACTGATGAAAGTATGGATTTAATAAAAGAAAATAATGAATATCCTGAAATTATTTCTTATTGCTGGATGCAAGGAGAAAATGATGCAAAAGATTATTATGATGAATATGAAAATAATTGGAAATGTCATGTAAATGATTTAAAAGCTAATTGGGAAAGTAAAAATTATATTACTCCAAATGGCTTATCTATTATTGATGCTGGTATAACAAATTATTGGGGTAATTATAATGTAATTAATCAAATAAAAGAAGATTATGCTGCTAAAAGTAATAAAAATCATTTTATTGATGTAGAATCAAGTTCATGGGTGTCAACATATAAAGATAATAAAGATTATGCTCATTTAGATGCTAATGCAATGTTAAATTTAGGTGAAGATTTTGGAAAAAATATAGATTTAGTTATTAAAGACTTAAATAATAAAGAAATTATTTATGAAAAGCCTAAATATGAAGAAAATAGATGGAATGGAGTAGATTATTCAACTTCATTAACTGGTGAAGGAACTGAAACTAATCCATATTTAATTAATTCTCCTTCAGATATGGCTTTCTTTGCAAAAGATGTTAAAGAAGGTAATGATTATTTAAATAAATTTGTTAAATTAAATTGTGATTTAAATATGAGTAATCCTAATTTTACTGGTATTGGTGATGGCGATTTAGTTACAAACAAAGATAATAAAACAGAATATGTCTTAAATGAATTTAAAGGAACGTTTGATGGAGATAATCATAATGTAGAAGTACGTATATATAAAATGTATGTATCTGGTTTATTTAATGCAAGCTCAGGTACAATTAAAAATGTTTCTACATCTGGAACTATCTTTGCTAGAAATAGAGTGGCTGGTGGAATAGTTGGATATTTAAATGGTGGGAAAGTAGAAAATGTTATTAATAATGCAAATATAGCGGGTAGATTTTATGAAAATGGTAAAGGACATATAGGTGGAGTAGTAGGCTTTTTAAATAACGGAGAAGTTATTAATTCAATAAATAATGGCTCAATATTTGGTTCAGTTACAAAATTTAGTGATTTTCAAGGTGTAGGTGGAGTGATTGGTACTGTAGAAGAAGGAGTAACTGCATTAGATAATTTAACTAATAATGGATATGTTTATAATAGAGGATATAATACTGGAGGAGTAATTGGCTTACTTAGAAGAGGACAAAATTTTAAAACAAGTAAGTTATATAATCATGGTATAGTTATTGGTAAAACAAATACTGGTGGAGTTATAGGAGTACTTAATTATTCTAATACTACAATTGATGATGTTCATAATTATGGTGATATAAAAGGAACAAATTATGTTGGAGGAGTAATAGGGGCTCTTGGCTATGATGGTAATAGAACTTCTACATTATCTAATTCAACAAATGATGGCAAAGTAGAAGCTACACTAGAAGACACTAAAGGTGGATATAGATGTGGTGGTATTGCTGGTATGGCATATGGCTCAACTGTTAATAAATGTGTTAATAATGGAGAAGTAATAGTTAAATATAAAGAAAATGAAGAAGAAAAAATTGTTGTTCCTTCTGATCAATATGATGATTCTTTAAAAACAAAATATGTTGGTTACATTGTCGGATATAAAACAGGACAAGGTAAAGTAGAAGAATGCACAAATAATTTTGGTAAATAAATTTATTAAAAAAATTTTTGATAATTACATTATTTAGTTTGATACAGTAAAATGTGTCAAACTTTTTTTTAGATTTAAATTATTACTAAAATTGGTTTGAACATGAAATAAATTTATAAAAAAGATATTATTAGCTAATATTATTAATGTTAATAACTAATTTATTGTGAAAAATTAGAATTTACATTAAAAATTCATGTTTATATTGTAATGGACTTAGACCATAATATTTTTTAAAAGCAGAAGAAAAATGATATACATTTTGATATCCTAATGATTCTGCTAAATTAGTTATTGTTCCATAGTCACTATCAAGCATTTCTATAGCTTTTTCCATCCTTATTTTATTGACATATTGCATAGGCGATATATTCATGGCTTTATAAAAAACATTGCGAAAATAAGAAACACTATAACCGAATTTCTTTGCCAACATTTCATTAGATAAATTTGATGCAATGTTTTTATTTATGTATTCTATTATTTTATCGATATCATTTTTCTTACTTGTTGGTAAATATTGTTTGCTTGATTCATAAATAAGCAATTCGTATAAAATATCATATGCACATTTTGTCATTAAAAATTTTTTTATTTGGCTATTTTTTAAAACATCATGCTCATAATTGTTAAAGATTTTTAATATTTTATCTTTATATGGATATTTAAATAGTTTTATTTCAGTTTCATCAACTTCACCTTCAAATTCAATTGAATAAAAGTGACCTTCTTTTTTTGATTTCCAAATATAATTGCATCCTTTAGGCAAAAATGCGATATTTTCTGCATTAGAAATTATTATTTTATGATTAGAATCGTAAATTGTTTCACCTTCAAATTTAAAAATCAAAGCGTGATTTGTACGATTATTTCTTCTTCCTCCAGAATCATTAGAAGAAAAAGGACAAGAAATTGATTTGACATTAGTGATCAATATGTTTTTCATATATAAATAATAACATATTAAAATTAGAAAAGCAAAATTTATAAAAATAAACAATTTGTCTATTTTGAAAAATATCATTTTCTTTATACTGAAATTAGAAAGAAGGTATTTTATGGAAAATGAATTTAATAATCAAGTTATTATTATAACTGGTGGTGCTGGTGGAATAGGTTCTGATTGCGCTAAAGAATTTGCTAAGTGTGGAGCAAAAGTGGCTATTGTTGATTTCAACGAAGAATTAGGAAATAAAGTAGTTAATGAAATCAAAGATTTTGGTGGAACTGCAAAATTATATTTAACAAATATTTTAAACTCTAATGAAGTTAATAATTGTGTAGAAGAAGTAATTAGAGATTTTGGAAATGTTGATATTTTAATTAATTTAGCAGGTGGTTCTGCTAGAAAAAATCGCCATTTCTTTTATGAACAAAGTGATGAAGTATTTCAAAATATAATTGGTGTCAACTTGTTTGGAACATTTTATTTTTGTAGAAAATGTGCTCAATATATGATTGAAGCAAAACATGGTAAAATAATCAATACTTCTTCAGTTGTGGGTCTAGAAGGACATGTTATGCATAGTGAATACGCAGCCTCTAAAGGAGGCGTTGTTTCAATGAGTAAATCAATGGCAAAAGAATTAGGTAAATTTGGTATTAATGTTAATTGTGTTTGTCCAGGTATGATTCCTACACAAAACGCTACAAATGGTAAATTAAATCATACTAATTATTTACATATGACACCTTCTCCTAGAGATATTACAAATGCGATTATGTTCTTAGCGTCTTCTAAAGCTCGTTTCATTACAGGACATGATCTAATTGTTGATGGTGGTAGAAATCTTGCTACAAGAGGAACAGAAAGTGATTAATTTATTTGATTAATAAAAAAAGATATTTTTAATCTAAAAATTATGTAAATATCTTATATAGATAAATATGTTATTTTGCTAAAATATTTAAAATTATAAAACATATATAATAGATTAAATTAGTTTTTATCAAATTTGATATTAAATTGTTTGGTCTATAATTTTTATAATAAATAATTTTGTTATAATTTTGCTAGAGGTGTAATATGAAATATCAAAAATATATAGATTTTGTTAATAAACATAAAAAAGAAATTTATGAGGCTGAAGAATTTATTTGGTCACATCCTGAAACTGGTTATAATGAATGGGAAACAAGCCATTATTTAGAAAATGTTTTTGAAAAAAATGGATATATTTTACATAAAGCAAATAACATTCCTGGTTTTTATACTGATATTGATACAGGGAAAAAAGGCCCTAGGGTAATGATTTTAGCTGAACTTGATGCTTTAGCAGTACCTAATCATTTTGCTGCTGTAAATGGTAATGCTCATGCATGTGGACATTGTGCTCAATGCGCTGCAATGGTAGGAATTGCTTTAGCGTTGAAAGAAGAAGGTGCATTAGATGGATTAAGTGGCTCTATTAGACTAGTGTGCGTTCCAGCTGAAGAAGGTATAGAATTAGAAAAAAGAAATGAATTAAGAAAAAAAGGTATTATACATTTTTTAGGTGGAAAAGATGAATTTTTATATCGTGGTTATTTTGATGGTGTTGATATAGCTTATATGTTTCATACTGGCACAAATACTGCAACGATATTAGATTTACATGCTGGATGTAATGGGTGCTTAATGAAAGATGTTACTTATTATGGTGTAGGTGCTCATGCTGGCAGTTGCCCTGATCTTGGAATAAATGCATTATATGCTGCTACTCTTGGCTTAAATGCTATTAATGCTTTAAGAGAAACATTTAAAGAAGATAATCATATTCGAGTACACCCAATTATTACTAATGGTGGAGAATCTGTTAGTGTTATTCCAAGTGTTGCAAAAATTTCTACTTTTATTCGTGGTAAATCTTTAAAAACAATTCAAATGACTAATAAAAAAGTTAACCGTGCTTTAGCATCTGGAGCCTTAGCTATGGGTGCTAAAATGTCTATTAATGATTATCCAGGTTTTGCACCTTTAAATAATTCTAATAAATTAAGAGAAATAACTGTTGATGTTATGTCAACGTTAGTTGGTAGAGAAAAAATAAGATTAACTAACAACTGGGGAAATGGATCAACAGATATGGGTAATTTAAGTTGCATTATGCCTGTTGTTCATCCTTATATTGCAGGGGCTAAAGGAACTAGTCATGGTGTTGATTTTCATATTGCTGATGTAGATAAAGCTTGTGTATTATCTGCTCAAGGACAATTATCTATTTTAAATGCATTACTTAGTGATGATGCTAAACTTGCTAAAGAAGTTATAAATGAATATAAACCTCTTTATACATCAAAAGAAGAATATTTTAAAGATTGGGAAAGTTATATAAAAGAAGAACAATTATTGGAATATGATGAAGATTATATAAAAGTGAAAATAAATTAAATTATGGAGAAAAAGATATTTAAAATTGGACAAATTGGTATAGGTCATAATCATGCTCAAGGACACATGGAAGCTTTTAGAAAACATCCTGAACTTTTTGAAATAGTTGGATATTCTGAAAATGATGAATATTGGTTAAACAAAAGAGGCAATTTAGATTGCTATAAAGGTTTACCTCGTTTAAGTGAAGATGAATTAATTGATAAATGTGATGCGCTTCTTATAGAAACTGAAGTGAATGATTTGTTGAGAGCAGGTCAAAAATGTATCGATAAAAATAAACATATTCATTTAGATAAGCCTACTGGAGAAAATTATCATGATTTTGCTAAATTAATCAATGACGCTAAAGAAAAAGGCTTAGTGGTACATTTGGGTTATTTATATCGTACTAATCCAGCAGTAAAAAAAGTTTTTTCTTTAGTTGAAAGTGGGATTATTGGTAATATTTTATATGTAGAAACTGCAATGTCTGCACCAAGAAGTAAAGAATATTTAAAATATTTAGAAACTTTTAAAGGTGGTACTATGTATATTTTTGGTGGTCATATTATTGACTTTGTTTTACGTATTATGGGTGAACCTAAAAAAATTGAACCTTTATTATTTCGTTCTGGAGCAGAAGGTTTTCATGGAATAGATAATGCTACTGCTTTATTTTATTATGATAAAGGAATTAGTGTTGTTCGCACTTCTGCAATTGAAACTGGTGGACATAATAGAAGAGAATTAACTGTTGTTGGTGAAAAAGGCACAATTTGCATATCTCCTTTTGAAAGACCTTCTATTAAATGGATGGCTTTACAAAATGGTAAAGAAGATTCTTATGATAAAATGGCTGATATGCAAACATTAAATTTCCCAACTGATTATAATCGATATGATGAATTCCCTAAAGAGTTTTATGACCGTTTATGTGGTATTAGTGATGATGTTTATAATTATGATTATGAATTAACATTGCATAAATTAGTTTTAAAAGCTTGTGATATAAAATGAAGATAATTTTTTAATAAATATATTTTGTTTCTTTGTTACTAAAAAATTAATTAGTATCAAAAAAGATAAAATTACCAGTTTAGCCATTTAAAAAAAATATATGTTTGATAAAATAATTTTGAAAGGGGTTTCATGAATAATTTTTAATTATTTTATGATTTTTATTTTATGAAATTAAATATTGAGCAAAATCGGTCACAAGGTGATCCTTATGTAATTAAGGTAAAAGAAAAATATTATATGTATTGTACTCATAATGAAGGCGTGCATTTATATTCAAGCGATGATAAGATTAATTGGAAATATCGAGGGTTATGTTTTACTAAAGTTGATGAAAAAGAATATTGGGCACCTGCGGTTATTGAAATTGATAATAAATATTACATGTATGTATCAACTATGCCAATTAATGAAAGTGATACTCATCAACAAAGAATATTAGTAGCGATAGCGGATAAACCTGATGAAGAATTCAAATTTATTAAATATATATTGAAGCCTTTTTCAATTGATCCACATGTAGTTAAATCTGGTAATGATTTATATATTTTTTATTCTTTAAATGATTATGATGCTAAACGTGCTGGAACATTAATAGTTCTTGATAAAATGAAAGATCCTTTAGAGGTTGAAAATAAACCTAAAGTAGTGGTAAGAGCTACTCTTGATGAAGAAATATTTATGAAAGATCGTTTTAAAAAAGGACAACATTGGCACACTATAGAAGGTGCATATTATTTTAGAAAAGGAGATTATCATTATATTTTATATTCAGGTAATTGTTTCAATAGTGAAAATTATTATATTGGTTATAGTGTAGCTAAAGGAAATACAGATAATTTATTAGATTTAGATTTTAAAAAATATCCAAATGATAATGAATATCATCCATTATTGAGAAAAAATGAATTTGAAGAAGGAACAGGTCATAATTCAATGATTATTGAAAATGGACATTATTATTTAATTTATCATGGTAGAGATTATGATACATTTACTAAAAATAAAGATGTAAGAACTGCAAGAATTTGTGAAATATCAGTTGATAAAGAAAAATTAGAAGTAATAAAAAGATAATTTGGAAAAGGAATAATAAAATGAAAAAATATAATAAGCCATTAATTAAAGAAATAATAATTAGGCTCTATAAAAATTTTTAGGGTTTTGTAGGGTCGATGCAAAATAAAATAGTGTGGCACACTTAGGGTCGGTGATGAAAATCATCGACCTTTTTCAATGTTTTGAACAAGTATAATTCTTTTATAAAATCTCTTAGTATTTCTATAGCCAGACATAACAGCTTTTAGCTCTTTGACACGTTTGTTAATACCTTCTATTGGACCATTTGATAATCGTCTATCTTTATATTTTATAAATGAATTAATTATATATTCTTTATAGTGATTCCAAGTTTTAGAACATTCTACAAATTCTTTAGAAGTAGAGCTTGCTAGAGAATCTATAATAAAATTGAAACAGTTACTTGCCTTATCTTGTTTAAGTTTATTTAATTCATAGAATATATCTTGAACTTTCAAAAAAGCATATTGAAGTTCATTATCTTGTTGTACAAATTTATATACACGATCATAATAAGATATTGTCATTCCACTTTTTAGTGTCATCATTTTGTTAGGATAATTTTTTGGATTAGTAGTTAGTAATCTCCAATGAGTGTTCATCCACGATTTATCTTGAAAATATAATGATTCATCTGATAAAATTCTTCTTCTTATAGATTGAACAGCTTCAGTTAAGTATTCCATATAATGGAAAGGATCAATAGCAATTGTAGCGTTAGGTAACCATTTTTTAATTGCTGATATATAACCATCATACATATCAGTTACCACGTATTTGACTTTTTGACGTGTTTTAAGGGGCAATTTAGAGAAGTATTCATCTAAATATGGTGTTGTTCTTGATGGAAGGATATCAATAATTTTATGTGTATAAAAATCAATAATCACACAGGCAAATTTAAATTCACTGTTTCTAATATTAGAGAACTCATCAATACAAATTGCTTCAGAAAATGGTGCTTTTAAGTTAGGGCATGTTTCATCAAATATATTTATAACTTCAGTTAATGATATATTATATTCTTTAGCAATAGACTTAAAAGTACATATTGTAGCAAACTTATCTACAATCTTCTTTTTTAATACATTTGTCAAAGATTTAGAAGCAAATGTTTTAATGTTATGCGTATATGTTTTATTACAGCTTGGGCAGTAATATCTTGGTAAATCTAAAGTAATAATAGTAGAATTAACACCAGTATGTAATGATTTAATAGTCTTTTGCTTATACTCTTTAATTTTAGTATCTTTAAAATAGCAATAGATGCATTCTCTTTGAGATGGTTTAATTTTTGCAAAAATCAATATCTCTTTATCGTTATCAATAGAATCTAAATGTGAACATTCTCGTGGTTCTATACCATGAGACAAAAGTATGTTATAATCCATATGAAAAACCTCCTTATAATAGATCTGAACAACCTAATTATAAAGAGGTTTTTCTTTATTTCAAAATTACTGTGGCAGTGTAGGGGTTACACCCTAAAAAAATTTATAGCTTTTTCATGACCCTAAAAATTTTTATAGAGCCATCTATTTTATTAGATGTTTTTTTATTTTAAAGAAATATATTGACAATAATTATTTATTATTATTCAATAAAAAACTAAGATTTTTAGCTAAAATTAAAGATTTTTTATATAGAATAATAATTAAAAATAATTTTTTATACAAAAACTGAAAGCGTTTTTATTTTCTATCATTTTATCATTGATAAATATTGCATTTTGTTTAATAATTATTATATAAATGTTTGAGACATTTATTTTATAGTGAGGTTAAAATTATAAATGAAACATCAAGATTTGATTGAAAAGATGACGTTGGAGGAGAAAGCATCTTTAGTGTCTGGTAAAGACTTTTGGCAAACTCAAAATATTGATCGTTTAGGAATTCCATCCATTTTCTTAGCTGATGGGCCACATGGTATTAGAAAACAAGCTGCTGCTGCTGATCACCTTGGACTTAATGAATCAATTAAAGCAACATGTTTTCCAACTGCTGCTACAATGGCTAATTCTTGGAATCTTGAACTTGGT
>URVS01000021.1 GCA_900551385.1 uncultured Mollicutes bacterium
ACTTCTATTTCATCACCTAATCTAATATCATTTTTTCTTACTAATTCATAATAATCTTCTATTTCATTAACTACATAACCTAAATATGATTTATTAACCATAGTTGATTCATTAGCGTATATTTGATCTAAATATGAAATACCATTTTTATTTAAAAAGCCTTGAGTTAAAGGTCTACTTTCAATGCTCTTAAGTACTTTTTCTGCATTTAATAAAAGATCTTCAGTTAATCTATTTTCATAAATAGCATCTATAATTTTACGATAAGTTAAACCTACTAAAGCAACATAATTAACTGATTTCATTCTTCCTTCAACTTTTAAAGAAGATACTCCTATTTCAATTAAATCTTTAACAAGTCTAATTCCCATTAAATCTTTAGAAGCTATTTTAAATATATCTTCACTTATTAAATTATTATTTTGATACAATTTATAATCCCATCTACATGAATGAGCACACCCACCTCTATTAGCATCTCTACAAACAAAATAATTACTTAATGTACATTTACCTGAATATGAAGAACATAATCCACCTTGAATAAATACTTCAAGTTCACTATTAGTATGTTCTTTTATCATTTTTATTTCATTTAAAGAACATTCTCTAGCTAATACCACTCTAGTACAACCTAATTCTTCATAAAATTTTACATAGTCTTCATTTACTGCACTTACTTGAGTAGATACATGACATTCTAAATTTAAATTTAGTTTTTTTACTGTCTCAATAATAAATAAAGAAGAAACAATAATTGCATCTACATGAATCCTATCTAAAGATAATAAATATTCTTCAATATTATTTAAATCATCACAATGAGGAATAATATTAACTGTTACATAAATTTTCTTATTTAATGAATGAGCAAATTTTACTCCTTTAGCAATATCTTCAATACTAAAATTAGATGCTTTAGCTCTTAAAGAAAATTTCTTTCCACCAATAAATACTGCATCTGCACCATATAATAAACTTACTTTTAATCTAGTTAAATCACCAGCTGGCATTAATAATTCAATTTAATTCTGTATGACAATTTTATTTTCCATAATCATTTACCATTTCTTTATACATTAAATAAGTACTAAAATTATTATCTTCAATATCTTTACCATTTATTGAATTATATACCATTTCTTCAACATTATTTAAATTAACAAAAGATTTATCAATAATAAAATATTCCATACCTTTATTTAAAAATTCATTTAAAACTTTAAATGGAAAAAATATTTCACCAGCAAAAATATAAGTTCCATTATTATCTTCAACGATTGGTTGATACATTGGTCTAGTTTTTTCTTTGATAGTTAAATTATCATTACTAAATTCTAAATTATATTGTTTTTTAAAAGAAGAAACCATTTTTCTTTTTGAATAATATATTTGAGGATAACCAAAACATAACATACCTAAATGTAAATTGTTTTTATTTTTTAAAATTTTATTATAATCATCATAAGTATCTTCTTTAGATAAAACAAAATGAGTTAATCCTAATTTACTATAAGCAAATAAATCTTGATAACTAACAATTAAAGTAGGTGAATAATAACATAATTTATCTAATTGATTTAAACTTTTACCAATCATAAAAATTGATAAATCTTGAAAAAAGATTAAATCACATATAGAAAATAATTCTTTAATTTTTGGTTTTAAAGAATTTAATTCTTCTTCAGAAATCAATTTATCACATAATAAATAAATATTTTTATTAGTATTTTTTTTAATATTTAAAACTTTATCAATATCTAATTCATATTGACTTCTTGAAGATAAACCCTTAATTGGAATTAATACACTATCAACATAAGGATTATTTAAATCATTTAAAGATGTTAATAATAAAACAATATTTTTCATACCAATTTATTTTAAACTAAAATAAACATAAAAAAAAGAGAAAGTCTTCATTTCCTGCCTTTTAAGTTTTATTAGTTTTTTATTTATTCAAGTTCAAAAGCACCTGTATATAATTGATAATATTTTCCTTTTAATGCCATAAGAGTATCATGATCACCACGTTCAATAATCTTACCATGTTCAAGAACCATAATAGCATTAGAATTTCTAACAGTAGATAATCTATGAGCAATAACAAATACTGTTCTACCTTCCATTAATTTATCCATGCCTTCTTGAACAAGTTTTTCAGTTCTTGTATCAATTGAAGATGTAGCTTCATCAAGAATCATAACTGGTGCATCAGCAACAGCTGCTCTAGCAATAGAAAGAAGTTGTCTTTGTCCTTGAGATAAATTAGCGCCACTACCACTTAATAAAGTATTAAATCCTTGAGGTAAACGAGTAATAAAATCATAAGCATTAGCAATTTTAGCTGCTTCATAAACTTCTTCATCAGTAGCATCTAATCTTCCATAACGAATATTTTCCATAACAGTTCCAGTAAATAAATTTGTATCTTGTAAAACTACACCAAGAGATTTTCTTAAATCGTCTTTTTTAATTTTATTAATATTAATTCCATCATATCTAATTTTGCCATCAGCAATATCATAAAAACGATTAATTAAATTTGTAATTGTAGTTTTACCTGCTCCTGTTGCGCCAACTAAAGCAATCTTTTGACCAGGTTTAGCATAAATTGAAACATCATTTAAAACTAATTTTTCTGGTACATATCCAAAATCAACATGATCTAAAACAATATCACCTTTTAATTCAGTATATGTTAATGAGCCATCTCCATGAGGGTGTTTCCAAGCATAATATCTAGTTCTTTTATCAGTTTCGTAAAATGATCCATCTTGATTATATTCAATATGTACTAATTTAACATAACCATCATCAGTTTCACTCTTTTGATCCATTAAATCAAATATTCTTGAAGCGCCAGCCATACCCATAACAATAAAAGTAACTTGTTGAGCAAATGTATTTAAGTTATTAGCGAACATTCTTGAAATCATTAAGAAAGAAACAATAATTGCAATTGATTCATTTTTATCATCAATATGCTGACCTAAAATATTAATATTGACTAAAACATCAGGAAAAATAATAAATAAACTACCAACAACCGCTAAAATAACATAAAGTAAATTTCCTATATTTCCAATTATTGGAGCTAAAATATTACCATTTATATTACCTATAGTTGATACTTTACATAATTCTTCATTTAATTTATCAAAATCTTTAATTGATTCTTCTTCGTGAGTAAAGACTTTTATAACTTTTAATCCATTAATAGATTCTTCTATTGAACCTTCTACTTTTCCTAAAGCATCTTGTTGTTTAACAAAGAATTTAGCAGATTTTCCACCAACTAATTTAATATCAAGTAACATAAATGCTGCGCCTAATAAAACAATAATAGTAAGCCATAAAGAATAATTTAACATAATAACTAATAAAGCTAATACAGTAAATGCTGTTTGAAACAAACTAGGTAAAGATTGACTTACAAGTTGTCTAATTGTATCAGTATCATTCGTGTACATCGACATAATATCACCATGCGCATTAGTGTCAAAATATTTAATAGGTAATGTTTCCATGTGATCAAACATTTCTTTTCTTAATTTATTTAAGAATTTTTGAGTTGTTATACCCATTATATAGTTATAAGTAAATGAGCCAATTAATCCCACCAAATAAATACTTCCCATAATAATTAATAATATTGTTAAATCATTAATTGGATTATAAGAAACATCTCTTACCCCTCTAGTAATAACTTCAGTAATATTTTTTACAAAGATAGAAGAAGTAAAATTACTAATAGAAGTTAAAATAATACATATCATACATACAATCATTTGCCATTTAAAATCTTTAAATAGCATTTTTAATAATCTTCCTAAAGTACCCTTTTTAGCTTTTCCATGAGCACTTTTAACTTTCATAGCAGGCATTATTCTTCACCTCCTTGTTTATTTTGAGTATAATAAACTTCTTGATAAATTTTATTATCTTTTAATAATTCTTCATGAGTACCAATTGCATCAATTTTTCCTTCATCAAGAACAATGATTTGATCGGCGTCTTCAATAGAAGAAATTCTTTGTGCAATAACAATTTTAGTAGTATCTGGAATATCATTTCTTAAACCAGTTCTAATTAATTTATCAGTCTTAGTATCGACAGCAGAAGTAGAATCATCAAGAATTAAAATCTTTGGTTTCTTTAAAATTGCTCTAGCAATACATAATCTTTGTTTTTGTCCACCAGAAACATTTGTTCCACCTTGTTCAATATGTGTATCATATTTATTAGGGAAAGATTGGACAAATTCATCAGCTTGCGCTATTTTACTAGCAGCTACTACTTCTTCATATGTTGCATTTTTATCTCCCCAACGAAGATTTTCAATAATAGATCCAGTAAATAATATATTTTTTTGTAAAACAACTGAAACATTATTTCTTAATGTATCTAAATCATAATCTTTAACATTAATTCCACCAACATCAACTTCGCCTTCACTAACATCATATAATCTTGAAATCAAATTAACTAATGATGTTTTTCCAGCACCAGTTGATCCAATAATACCGACAAATTGGCCTGATTTAATTTCTAAATTAATATTAGATAAAGTATCTTTTTCAGCTTTAGAAGAATATTTGAAACCAACATTTTTAAAACTTACTGAACCATCTTTAATTTCAAAAATAGGATTTTCAGGATTTTTAATAGTTGAATCTTCTTCTAACACTTCAGCAATACGTCTAATAGATTCAATAGACATAGCAAGCATTACAATAATCATAGAAATCATCATTAATGACATTAATATTTGCACTCCATAAGTAAGTAAAGCTGATAATTGACCTACTGATAAATCTGTATAAATAATTTCATCATTTTTTACTATCGCAGTATGATAAATTAATAATGAACCAATAGAACATACTAAAATATTTGATAAATGAATAGCAAAATTCATAATTGGATTATTAAAAGCTAAAATCTTTTCTGCTTTTATAAAATCTTTTGTCATATTATTTGAAGCAGTATTAAATTTTTCTTCTTCAAATTTTTCTCTAACATAAGATTTAACTACTCTAATACCAGAAACATTTTCTTGAACAGATTCATTTAAGTTATCATATTTTTTAAATACTTTTCTAAATACAGGCATTGCTAATTTCATTATTAATAATAATCCGATAGAAACAATTGGGATAATACAAATGAAAATCCATGCCATGTTTCCACCTTTAATAAAGGCCATTACAATAGAAAATATTAACATTAATGGGGCTCTAACCACAATTCTAATACACATTTGGAATGCTTGTTGAGTATTAGTAACATCAGTAGTCATCACCTCTTAAATTTTTAGCTAATCCAGTAGAAGCAATCGCAGCGGTTCTACCACCAAGAACACCAAAAGTTAATGATAAAATAGCCATAACAATTAAAATAATAATATATGGCACTAAATTAGAAAAAGTATCTTTACTAACCACTTCGATTTCATCAACAAATTCAGACATGTAAAAAGGCAATAAACATTCAAGCAAAGCTTCACCTATCATAAAAATAGGTGTTAAAAAAGCATAAATTTTATATTCTCTTACACTCTTTAAGATAAGTTTTATCTTATTAAACATAAATCCCTCCTTTTAATTTTTTATTTTATTTTAATCTTAACTTGATTAATTTACTAGTAAAATATTAACTAAATTTAAACTATTTAAAAATCCAACAATTAAGTTGGATTCAATAAATTTTATTTATCTTTTTGTTTTTTACTAGGTTTCGAATAAATCCCATACGCGATAGAACAAATACCCAAAACAAAGAATAAACAAACAAAAATCCAAGTAATCGTTTCATTAGAAATAAATGGTTTTACTAACATCCACATACCAACTGAAACAAATCCAAGTGCAATACACAACCACCAAATTGGATAATTCATTAGTATCTTTTCTATAAAAATAAGCTCTAAAAACTTCTACACAGCCTCTAATCCATAAAGCTAAGCCAGTAATTGCACATGCTCCATTAACAGGAATAATATTTAAAGCAGGTATCCATTGACCTAAAATTAAATATAAATCAACAAGTAATAATAAGACAAATTCAATAATAGTTAATATTTTTAAAGTTTGCCCTCTAGTACGTGTAATTTTTCTTATTAAAAAACCAAATAAATAAATACTTAAAAATACTGCTATAATTAAATTAACAATAGTAGTGGACCAATTTTTCCATGGAGCCCATTCAACATTTTTCCATAGAGGAACTAAAATTGCTCCAAATAAAATAAATACAATACCAATAACAATATATAACCAGAATAATTTATTATCCTTTTTTAATTCAGGTAATTTCATTTTTTTGTCCTCCTAATTAGTATATTCACATTATAAACTAATTAAATTTTTTTTAAATAACTAGTCTTTAAAATTTTTATTTTCTTTAATCATATTAATAAAATATTGATGCACTCTTACTTCATCAGTTAATTCTGGATGAAAAGAAATAGCTAATTGATTATTTTGTCTTACTGCTACTATATGATTATCAATAGTTGCTAATATTTTAGTGTCATTAAATACTTCTTTTACATAAGGTGCTCTAATAAATGTCATTTTTATATTTTCCATATTATCAAATTTCCCTAATGTATAAAATGATCCAAGTTGTCTACCATAAGCATTTCTTATAACTTCAATATCCATAGTAGAAAAATAAGTTTGTTCTTGATTATCAATTTTTTTAGCTAATAATATCATTCCAGCACATGTACCAAAAACTGGTAATCCATTGATAATTTTATTTTTTAAAATATCAAATAAATCTAAATCAAATAATAATTTTCCTATTGTAGTAGATTCTCCTCCAGGAATAATTAATCCATCCATTGGTTTATTTAAATCTTCTTTTTTTCTTATTTCAAAATAATCAACATTAAGTTTTTTTAAAACTTTTTCATGTTCAATAAAAGCTCCTTGTAATGCTAATATAGCGATAACCATTATTTACCTCTTTCAGCCATTAATGTTTTAATTTCGTCTTCATTAATACCAACCATTGCTTCACCTAAATCTTCACTAATTTCTGCTAAAATTTTAGGTTCATTATAATTAGTAACTGCTTTAACTATACTTGCTGCTCTTTTTTCTGGGTTTTTAGATTTAAAAATACCTGATCCAACAAATACACCTTCTGCTCCAAGTTGCATCATTAAAGCAGCATCAGCAGGAGTAGCTACTCCACCAGCAGCAAAATTAACAACTGGTAATTTATGATTATCATGAACATATTTGACTAATTCATAACTTACTCTATATTCTTTACTTGCTTTCATTAATTCAGTTTCATTCATTTGAGTTAATAATTCAATTTCATGATTTATCTTTTTCATGTGTCTAACTGCTTGAATTATATCTCCAGTGCCTGGTTCACCTTTAGTTCTAATCATTGAAGCACCTTCACTAATTCTTCTTAAAGCTTCGCCTAAATCTTTAGCCCCACAAACAAATGGAACTTTAAATTTTGTTTTATCAATATGACTTTCATCATCAGCAGGAGATAAAACTTCTGATTCATCAATATAATCTATTTCAATAGCTTGTAAAATTTGAGCTTCAACAAAATGACCAATTCTACATTTTGCCATAACTGGAATACTTACTGCTGCTTGAATTTCTTGAATCATTTTTGGATCAGACATTCTTGCAACTCCCCCTGCTGCACGAATATCTGCAGGAATTCTTTCAAGTGCCATAACAGCACATGCTCCAGCTTCTTCTGCGATTTTTGCTTGTTCAGGTGTTGTTACATCCATAATAACACCACCTTTTAACATTTGTGCTAATTGTTTATTTAATGCATATCTTTCCTGACTCATTTTGTTTTCCTCCTGTACGGTTTACGCAAAGCAACGACAGGGAACTGATTTAACAGTCTGCCCTTTCTTCAACTGCGTTTTTATTTGTCTGAAAGCATACAGGAATACTGTGCTGTTATAAATATCCAATTTTTATATATTTTAAGAGGACAGTTTAAGTATTTTCTCTCAAACTGTCCTCTTTACAAAATAAACAGTATTTAAAGTTATGGTTTTTTCGTAAAATCCCCACTGCTTTTTGCGAAGGTATTTGAATATTTTTATATGGTAACCTGGAACATAATTGATTTTCCATCTTTACTGCTGACTTTAATTTTCCCGCCATAAGCTTCGGCTACTGCCTGGGCAATGGAAAGTCCGATTCCGCTGCCGCCGGTCTTTCTGGAGCGAGAATTGTCCGGGCGGTAGAAACGGTCGAACAGCCGGGACAGGTTTTGAGTCTCCTCCAGCACGCAGGTATTAAAAACTTCGATTTTTGTCTTCCCATGAACCTTGTACACATCAAGCCTTATGGTTCCATTTTCATCTGAATATTTCATGGCATTATCAAGAAGAACAGAAATCATCTGCCTGGTGGCATCTGGATTTCCGCACAGGGTCAGATTCTCCTCAATCCGCTGAGAGTACTTTTTTCCCTGGGCTTTTGCCAGGGATGCAAAAGGCTCTGCCACCTCCCAGACAGCGTCACTTAAAGAGAACTCGGTCCGTTCCAGAAAAGGATTTTCCTCATCAAGACGGGAAAGAGTTACCAGATCAGCTACCATTCTGGACATTTTAGAAGTCTGCTTATGGATATTTCTGGTCCACTCATCTTCACCATACTCCATCTCAATTACGTCCACACTGGTAGCAATGGAAGTCAGTGGTGTCTTAATTTCATGGCTGGCGTCAGTGATAAAACGTTTCTGGCGCTCTATATTCCGGATATAAGGTTTCATTGCCCTTTTTGAGAGAAGGATTACCAGGAGAAAAACCACCAGGAAGCATACCACTCCCACCAGACAGGAAATCAGAAGTACATTTCTGACAGAACGGAGTTCCATTGTAGTATTCAAGAATATAACAATATTATCATTTTTCTTCGCTAATATCTGAAATCTGTAGTTTTTATAATAACCCACCTGTCTTTTTTCATTTAATACTTTGCGGGCAAATTCTTCTGCTTCCGTCTGCGTAACAGAAGCTATAAAATCTGTGGAAACATCGGTTACATTCCCCTCTTCATCCAACCGCACTATAAAAAAACGAGTTGTATAGGGAGCCTCCGGGTCGTGGTCATCCGGGCGATTGAAAATATCCGGCGGCACAGGCTGCGAAGCATTTTCTTCTGAATTCTCCATTCCAGGAACTTTACCACTTTCAAAGCCATAAATCTCCTGAATCCGCTGGTCTGCTCTTTCTGCAGTTGTGTGATAATTCCACACATTGATTCCAGCCAGCACAGCCACAAGCATAATAAACACTGCCAGCATAGCGGCCAGAATAAAGTGCCAGCGCATCTTTTTCAGCATAGTCTTTCCTCCAAACAGGCTCTAACGACAGTTCACATAGTGGACCATCATTCTTCCATGGAATATCCCGCACCACGAACGGTTTTAATCTCCACTGACGAACCCAGCTGCTTAAGCTTTTTCCTCAAAAATCCAATATAAGTCCACACCACATCCATCCCTGCGGTGCCATCCTGTTCCCATATTTTTTCCATAATGTGTTCCGTGGAAAATACGAATCTGGGATGCTTCATAAATAACTCCATCAGCTGAAATTCCTTGTTGTTCAGGCGAATAGTTGCGCCCCCTGCTGACAGTTCAAAACGATTACAGTCCAGGGTTGTATTTCCCAGACTTAAAAGATTCTCTGTATAATTCACACTTCTTCTGCCAAGTGCCTTTACCCTGGCAATAAATTCGCTTGCAGCAAAGGGCTTGGGCAGATAATCGTCTGCGCCTGCATTTAATCCGGCAACCCTGTCCTCAATTTCGGATTTGGCTGTGAGAAGCATCACAGGAGTGGCAATATGATTTTCCCTGGTTCGCCGCAGCACCTCCAGCCCATCCATCTCCGGCATCATAATGTCCAGCACGATCACGTCAAAATTCCCCTGGCAGATAAAATCCCAGGCATCTTTTCCGTTATGTACAATGTCCACTGAGCATTTATTTTTCTCAAGCAAAATCTTCAATGCCCGGGCAATTTCCACCTCGTCTTCTGCAATCAGGATACGCATAATTTTCCTCCGTTTTTCTGAAAAAGAGACGCTTACGCGTCCCCCTTTTTCACTTTACATTCCTTTTTATAACATGCAATTCCGTATTTTATAATGCTGCGCATGCCATCTTCTTTTAATCCGGCTGCGTACTTTTTATCTTCAATCTGCTGTAGTGCTTTCTGACACGCAGCTTCCAGATTTCCATCTTCAGCATACTTCACTTCAACAACAATTCCGATACGGTTCTTTCGGGTCTCTATTAAAATATCACTGTAACCGATTCCTGACTCCGCATTGGATTTCACGATCCAGTCATCCTGAAATCCCAGGATTCCCAGAAGGATTCCGTGATAAAAGTTCTCTTTCTTTTCATTGGGAGCAGCGGTATCCCGGATGCTGATGGTATTCCACAGATAATCATTAAAAAGCTCCTCGATCAGTGCTCCATCGCCATCTGGAAAAGCATTACAAAACCTGTCAAGAGTTTTGCGGTCACTTCCTGTCTGATAGCGAAACCATTCCCTAATCTGGCGGATAAACAACTTCTTAATCTCATAATTTGGAATTACAAGATAATACTTATCCCCTTCTGCCATTCCCCGCTGAGTCAGATAACCTGTTGTAAAAAGCACACTCCACAAATTTTCTATAGAATTATCCAGTTCACCGTAGGTCAGTTCCTGTCGGACTTCTTTCAAGATTGTTTCACCAGCGATCAGGCGCTCAATTTCTTCTTTTGTCTTTCCATTTGCCAAATCGATAAAACGACGCACAATGGCATTTCCGCTGGTATTAGACCAGTAGTCCTCCGGTCTGGCATTTGGATCAGCACGTAGATTATCACAGTGACTGAGCACATCCCAGGGGCAGTAGACATCCTGGTTTCCAAAACGGTAACCATCGTACCAGGCTTTCATGGAATCAAAGTGATCCATAAGGCCATAATAGTTTAACATTTCTTTTACTTCTGAGTCTGTGAAACCGAAGTATTCATCAAACTGGACGTTGGTAATGGACATCACTTTCAGGTTGTTAAGACCTGTGAATATGCTTTCTTTGGAAATGCGAAGACAACCGGTGAGTACGGCAAAGTACAGACTGGAGTTGGTTTTCAGGGCATTTCCTAGTATATTTCGAATAAGGGAAACCATTTCCTCATAATAACCATACTGGAAAGCTTTATCCAAAGGGACGTCATATTCGTCAATCAGGAGAATGACTTTTTTGCCGTAATATTTCTCTAATAATCCAGACAAAGTTTGAAGACTGGCTGACAGTGTATCTTCTGACATAGCGAATACCCCACCGGTTCCAGTATTTGTGTTAATCTCGGTAAGCTGCTCATACGCTGTCTTTTCTTTTTCAGATAACTTCTCACAGTTTGTAAGGAATTGAAAACGCATAGCCTCATTCCCTATTATATATTTCAATCCTTCTTTCGCTGAATCAAAAGTCCGTCCCTCTCCGCCCTTCAAACTAATCGAAATTACAGGAAACTGACCCATATATTTTTCACATAATTCTTTTTCTTCTGAAATTTTCAGCCCCTGAAACAGTTTTTTATCACAGCCTGTTTCAAAAAATGTCTTGAGCATGCTCATGTTAAGACTTTTTCCAAAACGGCGCGGACGGGTAAAAAGGTTTACTTCACTCCAGTTCTTCAACAGATCAGCAATCATATCTGTTTTATCTATATAGTAAAAGTCTTCCTGGATCAATTTTTCAAAGTTATCTATGCCTATAGGAAGCTTTTTTCTGTATGTCATTTTCTCGCCCCTTTCAGAAGTTATTTGTATTAATCTTAACATTCTCCTGAACTAATGGCAAGTTGCAGGGGCAAATAATACACTATTATTTTTTCGTTTTCTTTCGAGCCATCAAACCACCGATCCGGCCGGTTTCTTTGGCTGAGAGGCTTTTCCAGCCGCCTTCTAAAACTTTATCCAGAATGCCAAGTTCCTGGGCGATCTCGTATTTTGTCTGCTCTTCGGGAGTGAGATTTCCGGATTTGTAGGCTTCTATTTCTTTGTCTTTGTTCATATTCCTTACGTCCTGTAGTTTCCATACGCAAAACTTCATCACGTAATT
>URVS01000022.1 GCA_900551385.1 uncultured Mollicutes bacterium
CAGCAAAATAAAAATAGACTAATAAGTCTATCTTATATAAGGTGTAAAATTTATTTACACCTTTTTATTTGTCTATTTTTTTTAAATATTTTTGATATGAATATATACAACCACAATATTCTTGATTATAAAGATTATATTTTTTTCTTAATTCTATTGATTTATCTATTCCTTGTTTCTTTTTGAAGTCAGAATAAAAATATTTTGTTTTATATTTATGAGATAATTTTTCTCCTATTTCATTTAATACATAAGAATTTTTTTGTCTTGAGATAGTCATTACTGTAGTGAAATAATCATAGTTATGTTCATCAGCGTATTTATAGGTCATATCCATTCGTTTTTCATAACATAGTTTACATCTATTACCACCTTCATAATCGTCTTTATATGGCTCTAAATCTTTGTTATATGAAGTGTTATCATATTCAAATTCAATTATTTCTACATCTTGAGAACGTTCTTTATTAAATATTTCTACATATTTTTTTAATTCATTTAATCTTCGATAATATTCACTACTTGGATATATATTTGAATTACAATATAATATTTTTATTTGAAAATAAGGTGCAAGAAAAAGTAATGGAAATGTTGAACATGGTCCACAGCAAACATGAATTCCTAAAATAGGTTTTTTATTTAATTTTTTTATATTTTCTATTTCTTCAATAGATTTATCATAATATAATGTTTTTTTATTATTCATGGATAAACATTGCATCTCCAAAAGAGAAGAAACGATATTTTTCTTTAACTGCTTCGTTATATGCTTTTAAAATAAACTCCTTACCTGCTAAAGCAGAAACAAGCATTATTAAAGTTGATTTAGGTAAATGAAAATTAGTAATTAAAGCATCAATAGCTTCATATTTGTATCCTGGATAAATAAAGATATTTGTTGATTCTTTAGTTGCAACAAATTTACCATATTTTTTATATATAGCTTCTAAAGTTCTAGTAGAAGTAGTACCTATTGCAATAATTCTTCTTTTTTCTTCTTTTGCTTTATTTAATTTGTCCGCTACATCTTGAGTCATTTCAAATTCTTCTGAATGCATATGATGTTCAAGAATATTATTAGTTTTTACTGGTCTAAATGTTCCTAATCCAATATGTAAAGTAACATCTAAAACTTCTATACCTTTTTGTTTTATTTTATCAAATAATTCATTAGTAAAATGAAATCCTGCTGTTGGTGCAGCTGCTGAACCTTCAACTTTAGCGTATACTGTTTGATATCTAGAATTATCTTCACATTGTTTATGAATATAAGGTGGTAAAGGCATTTTGCCTAATTTATCTAGTATTTCAAACAAAATACCATTATAAACAAGTTCCATCATTCTTATACCTTCATCACGAACTTCTTTACAAATAGCTTTTAATTCTCCATTACCAAAATCGATAACTGTACCAACTTTAATAACTTTAGCGTTACCACATAAGCATTCATAAAGATTATTTCCATGATCTTTTAATAATAAAACCTCTACATGGGCTCCTGTATTTTCTTTAATTCCAAATAATCTAGCAGGAATAACTTTAGAATTATTTCTTACTAAAACATCACCTTCATGTAAATAATCAATAATATCATAAAACATTTTATGTTCTATGGTTTTTTTTGTGGTATCTAAAACCATCAAGCGAGAATGATCTCTTTGTTCACTAGGAGATTGTGCGATTAGTTCTTCAGGTAAATAAAAATCAAATTGATCTACACTATAATCCATAATTAAAATCCTTTTTCATTATTAAATTTCTTCAAAAATTCTTCTTTAAAATCGCCAAATCTATCTTCTTGAATAGCAATTCTTGCTTCTTCCATCATATGAATTAAAAATCTAATATTATGAATAGAAAGAAGTCTTTTACCAAATGTTTCATCACATTTATATAAATGTCTTAAATAAGCTTTAGTATAATGTTTACAACAATAACAATCACAATTTGGATCTAGTGGAGTAAAATCTCTTTCATATTTTTTATCACGAATATTAACTCTACCTAGACTTGTCATAAGAGCGCCATGTCTAGCAATTCTAGTTGGTAAAACACAATCAAACATATCTACGCCTTGACTAATTCCTTCTAAAATTGCATCAACTGAACCTACACCCATTAAATATCTAGGTTTATCAAAAGGTAAATAAGGAGTAGTATCACGAATCATTTTAAACATGACATCTTTAGGTTCACCAATTGATGTTCCTCCAATTGAATAACCAGGAAAGTCTAATTTAGATAATTCTTCAGCGCAGTATTTTCTTAAATCTGCAAATTCTCCACCTTGAACTATACCAAATAAAGCTTGATCAACTCTAGTATGAGCATCTTTACATCTTTTAGCCCAACGAATAGTTCTTTCAACTGAGTCTTTCATATATTTATAATCAGCTGGGTAATGCACACATTCATCAAGAGGCATAATAATGTCTGGCCCTAATTTTTCTTCAATCTCCATTACTCTTTCTGGAGAAAAGAATAACTTATCACCATTTAGATGAGATTTAAATTCTACGCCTTTTTCAGTAATTTTTCTTTTTTCTGCTAATGAAAAAACTTGGAATCCTCCTGAATCTGTTAAAATAGGTCCATCCCAATTCATGAATTTATGTAATCCACCTGCTTCTTGAACAATATCTTCACCAGGTCTAATAGATAAATGATATGTATTAGCTAAAATAATTCCTGCTCCACATTCATGTAATTCTTCAGGAGATAATGTTTTAACAGTTGCTAAAGTACCTACTGGCATAAAAATAGGAACTTCTACATTACCATGTGGAGTATGTAAAATACCATATCTAGCTCCTGTTTGTTTATCAATATGTTTAATTTCTAAATAAAAATCTTTCATTTCTTTTCACCAAATTCTAAATAATCTTCTATTTTCCAAGCTGGATTTGCAGATAAAGATAAATCAGCAAATACACCTCTATTATATAAATAACTACCAACTTTTGCTATCATTGCAGCATTATCAGTAGTGCACCAAATAGGTGGAATTACTACTTCAACATCATGATCTTTTAATCTTCTTTGCACTTCTTCTCTTAAATAAGAATTAGCAGATACTCCACCAGCTAAAACTACTTGCTTAATGTTAAATTTTTCTACTGCTGGTAAAGCTTTATCAAGTAAATAATTAATTGCAGTTGTTTGGAATGAACATGCTAAATCTTGAACATTAATTTCTCTATTATTATTTCTTTCTTTAGTTACTAAATTAATAACTGCAGTTTTAAGTCCAGAAAAAGAATAATCAAATTCACCTTCAGTATGAGGAATAGGTAATTTATAAACTGGTTTACCTTTTTTAGCTTCTCTATCAATAGCTACTCCTCCTGGATATGGTAAACCTACAACTCTAGCTACTTTATCAAAAGCTTCACCGATTGCATCATCTTGAGTTTCTCCAATAATTTCAAATGATAGATGTTCTTTTAATAATACAAGTTCAGTATTACCTCCAGATACGACTATCGCTAAACATGGAAATTTTAATGGTGTTACATATTCATTAGCGTATATATGTCCTGCTAAATGATGCACTGGAATTAAAGGAACGTTTAATGAAAGAGCTAAAGTTTTTGCACATTGTAAGCC
This sequence comes from uncultured Mollicutes bacterium, assembly GCA_900551385.1. GTDB lineage: Bacteria > Bacillota_I > Bacilli_A > RFN20 > CAG-449 > CAG-449. The sequence goes on from URVS01000022.1 coordinate 3,613, forward strand.
GACATGAAGAGCACCTATTAATCCAGGTCCACTAGTAATGGCAATAGCTGTAATATCTTCTTTATTAATTTTTGCTGTTTCTAATGCTTCTTGTAAAACAAAACCAATATTTTCTACATGTAATCTTGAAGCAATTTCTGGCATAACTCCACCATATTTTTGATGAACTGGAATTTGAGTAGAAACAACATTAGCTAATAATTCTTGATTATTTTTTAATATTGCTATCGCTGTTTCATCACAACTTGATTCAATAGCTAAAATAATTTCATCTTTCATATACGTCTCCTATACTTCTAATCATATAATAACAATCTTCACCATCAGAATAATATTCTTTTTTAGTTAAGATAATTTTAAAATCGTTCTTTTTATATAAATTAATAGCGTTAATATTACTAACCCTTACTTCTAAAGAAGTTGATAAACAATTCTTTTTATCAATGGTTTTTAAACATCTTTTTAAAAGTTTATCTCCTAAACCTTTATTAGTATATTCTTTTTTGATACATATTTTAGCAATAGTAGCTTGCTCAAACATAATCCAAAAATCAATATATCCAATAACTTCTTCTTTATCTTTTAATAAATAAATTATACTAAATTTATTATCTTTAAATTCATTTTCCCATTGAGATACTGTCCATGCATCAGTAGTAAAATTATTTTTTTCTATTTCAAAAATAGATAAAGCATCTTTTATATTAGCTCTTATTATTCTCATAATTATCTTTTAAATATACTGGTTTAATTGCTTTAGCATCTTCAGTAGGTGAAGTAATTAAGCTATAAGAAAATAAACCATCAACTACATCTGAAGCAACACCAATATCTAAATTTAAATATTTAAGATTACCTTTTAAAGTAAATCCTTTATCAACATAAGGAGAAATAAAATCCATTAATTCATCATTATTAATAATTTTATCATCAATAACTTTTTGTCCATTTTCATAAATACCTATATAACTTCTATTACTTCTTGCATTCATTAAAGCAATATATTTTTCATCATGATTACCCATAATTTGTAATGAAGATAAAGGTATAACTTTCGCTTTATTAATAACTGCAAGAGTTTTAGCAATAGTTAAAGGGATTCTTATACCAGTATAAGAACCAGGTCCAATTCCTAAAGCAATAGTTGAGATGTCATTAATATTAATACCTAATGTTTCCATTGCAAGTTTAATTTCCGGAATCATATATTCAGATTGTCTTTGCCAAGCATAAAAAGACTTTTTATAAACTAAATTAGAATCTTTACTAACACCAATAGATAAATTAGTATCAGAACAATCTATCAACAAAGTATAGCTCATTTCATTTCACCTTTTAAACTTTCTAAAGAAGTAAAAATTTCATTATATTTTTTTTCATCACTAGAAATTTTAAATTTTCTGGAATTGCTAGACATAATTTCAATTTCAATTTTTAAAGGTTCAAAAACATATTCAGGTATAAATTTTGCCCATTCAATTAAACATACTCCATCACCTTCAATAACTTCTTCTAAACCAATATCCATATTTATATGATCTTCAAGACGATAAGCATCAATATGATATAAAGGTAATGAGCCACTGAAATAACATTTTAAAATATTAAAAGTTGGGCTATTTACTTTTTCTTTAACTCCTAACGCTAATGCAACACTTTGAGTAAAAGTAGTTTTACCTGCACCTAAATCTCCATCTAAAGTAATTACTGCTCCTTTAAATAAATTTTTAGTAATTGCAAAAGCAATTTTTTGAGTATCTAATAAACTATGACTAATAATTTCAATTTTCATTTTTACCTCAATTCTTATAAAAGAATAACATATTTAAAGGTAAAATATAATATTTTTCATACAATTAAGGAAGTATTAACCGCTTTTATTTAAAGATATTCATTAATTTATCAATAAAATGTTTATTACAATAATAAAAAACTTGTTTTCCTTCTTTTTTAAAACTAACAATATTATTCTCATACAAAATTGCTAAATGATAAGATAAAGTTGATTGAGAAATATTAACCATCTGTAATAATTCTTTTACACAATAAGTTTCTTCATTATATAAAACATGAACAAGTTTTAATCTTGTTTCATCACCTAAAGCATAAAATAGTTGACTTAATTTTTTGTAATCCATTTTTGTTACCTCTTTTTTAGTCTTTACTTTTTTTATTTTTTTATAAATAAATCGCTTATTTTTATATACTAAGAAAATTATAACTTGCATTAAATATATATTTTTATTTACAAATATATATTTTTATTTACAATAGTAATGCGAGTGAATTTTAATTATGAAAAAAACCTTAAAAATTCTAATTTCTATAATTTCATTATTATTTATTTCTTATTTTGGATCTATTGTTGCAATATGTGTATCTAATAATGAATCTGAATTTTATGGCATGGTTAATAATGATGGTTATGGTCATTTTGATTTTACTGGATATAGAATGGAAGATGAAAGAATTTATGTTGGGCAGCATGGTAATGTAGAATTTTATTATAATAAATGGATTCATACTGATAAAGAAGATATTTCTTCACCAAATTATATTAATTTGCCAAGATATTGGACTGGTCTAGAAATTGATGGACAAGTTTTACCTAGAGATGGATATGCTTCTTATAGAATTGTTACTTATAATTTAAAACCAGGTATTTCTATTAGTTCTTCTTTTATGAGAATGCCATCAAAAATATTTTTTAATGGTGTTTTAGCGTATGAAATAGGCACTCCAACTAAACAAAAACAAAGTGCAGGAGTTCCTTTAGAAGGCAAAACATATTCTTATATTGTACCAGAAGATGGTATTGTTGAAGTTATTATTGAGGTTGGAAATTGTGGTATTGGTGGTATTAGAACAATGCCAGGTTTTACATTAACTAGTAATTTACCATATCCTTACGCTATATTTTTAGATCAATATAATATGGCTTTTGCCGCCATAATGGTTGTTATTTTTTTGTTTTCATTTTTATCTTTTGCTTTACCCAAAACAAATAATGGTTTAGTAATGATGGTATGTTCATTTTTCTTAATTTATATTACTAGTGTTGATACACCATTCTATATTAAAGAATTAGGTTTTAATTATCGCAATAGTGTACTTGATATGATGTTAAACGCTATTAGTATTTTTATTACTTGCATAACGTATAGCTTTTATTTAAATAAACAAAAAATAATTAAATTTAATAAGCCTAAATTAATTATTTATTCTTTACTAGGTATTTTATTCTTAGCAAGTTTTCCTTTTACATATAATACTTATTATGCCTTTATATCTTATGGTTTTATTTCTTTAGTAGCAGTTTCTAGTTTTACTTTATGTTTAAAAGAACCAATTAATTTTGAATATAAATATAAAGTTATCAGTGCAAGTAATAGTCCAACCGATATTCAACAAGCTTATATTTATAAAGAAAAATTAATTGAACAATATGAAAAACTTGTTTTTAATTTTGAAGAAAGAGATTATCAACAAATAATTAAAGATAATATTTCTTCATTTGAATTTTCTTCTTATTGTAATGCTTATTATAATGGAAAAATTAATTTGATAATTGGAAAAGGATTAGGTTTAACTTTTTCTGGTGATTTAAAACATAATGTATGCGATGAAAATACAATTCATGAAAAATTTTATATCTTTGAAATCTTTAATTAATTATAATATATGTTATGGAAACAAAATTTTTAACTTTTACATCTCAAGAATGTCTTGACATTATTAAATCTAACGAAGTTTTATCTTTTCCAACTGAAACTGTTTATGGCTTAGGAGTTATTTATGATTCTAAGGAGGCTTTTGATCGTCTTTGCAAATTAAAAAATAGAATTCCTGATAAACCATTTACAATTATGGTTAGTAAAAAAGAAGAAATAAGTCAATTTGTTGACTTAAATGCAAAAATGCAAAGATTAATCGATAAATTTATGCCAGGAGAAATAACTATTCTTTTTCCTTGTAAACAAGGCCTTTATCCATGGCTTACATTAAATCAAAAAACAGTAGGTATTAGAATTTCTGCTGATGAAAATGTTAGATCGTTAATTGCTAGAGTAGGAAAACCTATGTTAGTAACATCGGCTAATATGTCTTCTTGTCCAGCTTTATATAATAGTGAAGATGTTTATAAAGTATTTAATAATAAAATTTTAGGTATTGTTGAAGGTAAATGTGTTTCTAAACTTCCTTCTACTATCGTTTTAATTGATGGTGATAATTTAAAATTAATTAGATTAGGAAGTATTGCATTTGAAGAAATTTTAAAGGAGTGGGAAAAATGAAAATATCTTTAGCAAGTGATCATGGTGGATATCTTTTAAAAGAAGATATAAAAAAATATCTTTTAGAGAAAGGTTATGAAGTAATGGATTGTGGCACTAATTCATTAGAATCATGTGATTATCCTATTTTTAGTAGAGAAGCTAGTAAATTAGTTAGTAATGGAACATGCCAATATGGAATAGTAGTATGTACTACTGGTGAAGGTGTATGTATGACCGCGAATAAAGAACATGGTATTAGATGTGGTTTAGTTTATAATGAAGATGTAGCTAGATTAACTCGTGAACATAATAATGCTAATATGATGGCAATCGGTGCTAAATTCACTTCAAAAGAACAAGCTTTGAAATACGTTGATATTTTCTTAAATACAGAATTCTTAGGTGGAAGACATTTAAGAAGAGTAGAATTAATTGAAAAATAAGAAATGTATTAAAATCTTATATTTTATATTCAATATATTATTTTAACTAGTTTTCGTTATTAATGAACACAATAACGCTATACTAGTTATTTTTATTTACAATAAATATTATCTTTAGTTTTATTTATAAAACACACATATTATCATTTCTAAAATGATATATGTGTTACCATAAATTAGTAAGTTAATTTTTTTCTAATATTTTCAATTATCAATTAGGCTTTACAATAAAAATTGCATTTTTCCAACTTTAAAATGTTAAAAAATTGCATTTTTCTAGAATTATTAATTTTTACGTACTTTTTTTGCAAGTTCTTGCCTTTTTCGTAAATTAATTTTCTAACTTCATGTTAAATGACAATTCTTTTAAGCATGATTTGGATACTAATTATTTTATTCTTCTTATTAATATCAGTTGATTAAAATATTTAAATTGATATTGCTATAAACTTATTTATATAAAGTATTAAATCTTTTTGAAAATTTACTTGATTTATATTTATAATATTTTTAATAATCATGAAATTTAGTTATAAAACCCATATATCTAATCAATTTAAAAATTCTTTATTAGTTTATCATTTTTGTTCATCCAAATAATTATATATTCTTGGAAAATAATAAATAAATTAAAATTTTTTGTATAAATATTATTTTTTGAACCAAATTATTATTGAGGTGAATAATATTTATGAAAAACTTATTTAAAAATATAAAAAATTGGAATTCAACTTTGAAAGTTGGAAGCGTAATTGCACTTGGAGGAGCGATAATTGTTGGTACAAGCTTAATATATGCTAGTAGAGAACCTACTTCATCATCAAGTAGTTCTATTGATATAGTTACTCCTTCAACTAGTGAAGATCCAGTTGATAACAAAGTTGAAGAAATTTTAAGACCATATACTGTTGATTGTGAAGTAGCACATTATTTCTATGATAAAACTGATAATGATGATATAAGAGAAAAATCAATCGTATTAGTACCTTCATCATCAAGAACTTATATGAAATCAGAAGGCTGTGATTATACATATAATAATAGTGATTTTGAAGTAGTCGCATCTGTTTCAGGAACAATTACAGAAAAAATGACTGATAAAATTTATGGTGAATTAGTAGTTTTAACTCATGAAAATGGAACAAAATTTATTTATTCTTCTTTAAATGATGTAAAAGTAAATAAAGGACAAAATGTTAAACAAGGTGACGTTATTGCTTTATCAGGTACTTCTAATTATACAGAAAATATAGGTAAATCATTACATTTTGAAATTCTAAAAGAAGATACAAAATTAAATCCAGAAAAAACATATACTAAATCTATTGAAAGTTTATAATTAATATCTACTAAAAGAACAATTTTGAAATATAAATTGTTTTTTTATTTTTTTTATAAAAAAACATAATTTTTTCTAAATATATATATTAGAGGAGGTTATGATAAAGCATGTATACATGTCCAATATGCCATAATAATCAAAGAAATTATTTTGGCTTAAAAAATGGAGAAATTTATTGTAGAAAATGTATTTCTTTTATTGGTGAAAAAATAAATAACCAAGAAGAAGTAATTAATACACCTTTTTTAAATATTAATTATCAATTAAGTGAAGCACAAAAGGAGGTTTCAAAAAGAGTTGTTGAATTAATTAATAATAAAAAGAATGTTTTAATTAATGCTGTTTGTGGAGCAGGTAAAACTGAATTGGTTTATGAAGTTATATTAACATGTTTAAAAAAAGGTTATCAAATTGGATTTGCTATACCTAGAAAAGATGTTGTTATAGATTTATATCCTAGAATAAAAGAAGCATTTTCTAATCAACAAGTAGTCGCGGTATATGGAGGCCATCATTCCAATTTAAAAGGCAATATCATTATTCTTACCACTCACCAATTATATCGTTATGAAAATTATTTTGATTTATTAATATTAGATGAAATAGATGCTTTTCCTTTTCAAAATAATGAAACTTTAAATTATTTTTTTAAGAAATCTTTAAAAGGTAATTACATCATGATGAGTGCAACCGCGCGTGATAAAATTATTAATGAAATAAAAAAAGATAATGGTGAAGTTTTATTTTTAGATAAAAGGTATCATAATCACCCTCTACCAGTTCCTAAAATTAAATCTTTATTAATAGGTAAAATTTTTTATCTTTGGTATTTGTTATTTAATTTTAGAAAAAGAAAGTTACCTGTGCTAGTTTTTGCACCTACTATTGATGAATGTGAAGAACTTTATAACAAATGTAAATTTATAAAAAATGGTTATTTTGTTCATTCAAAAAAAGAAGATAGAGAACAAATAATTATGAATTTTAAAGAAAATAAATATGATTATTTAATAACTACTTCAGTTTTAGAAAGGGGAGTAACAATTAAAAATTTACAAGTTATAGTTTTTAATGCTGAACATGAATTATATGATGAAAAAAGTTTAATTCAAATATCAGGTAGGGTAGGTAGAAAAATAGATGCTTATGAAGGAGAAGTGATTTTTATTGCAAGTTACATTACTGAAGAAATGCAAAAATGTTGTAAGGAAATTATTAGAGCCAACAAAAGTTAATTATTGTTTGGTTTGTTATCAACCAATTAATTCTTTTTTTAAAATTAATTTATGTTATAATTGTTTAAAAAATTTACAACCAAAAATAATAATTGTTAATTTAAATTCGGTTAATGGATTTTGTATTTATCTTTATGAAAAAGGTATTAATGATTTATTATTTAGATATAAAGGTTGTTATGATATAGAATTAAATAAAATATTTTTTGACCCATATAAAATATTAATAAAAATTATATTTTATGATTATATAATTGTGCCTATTCCTTCTTTTGTTGAACATGATAAAAAAAGAGGATTTAATCATGTTTATGAAATGGTAAAGATATTAAATATGCCTATAATTACTTGTTTAGAAAAAATTAAAGATCTAAAACAATCTTCATATCATTTTTCTGAAAGACAAAATATAAGTAATTATTTAATAGTTAATGATAATATAAAGTTAATAAAAAATAAAAAAGTATTATTAGTTGATGATGTTTTAACTACTGGTTCTACTATGAAATCATGTATTAATTTATTAAAAAATAATCAAGTAAAAAAAATAAATTTTTTAGCTATGTCATATACATGTCGAAAATAGTCATAATTATTGTTATGAAAAAATTATCATATTTAATTATTATAAATTATAATATTTAATGTAGTGAGCAGAGAAAGAAGGTGTAGTAAATGGTAGGAAAAGTAAAATGGTTTAATGCTGATAAAGGGTATGGTTTCATTAATCGTGGTGAAGGTGAAGATATATTTGTTCATTATTCCCAAATAATGGAAGAAGGATATAGAAGCTTGGAAGAAGGTCAAGAAGTAAAATTTGATTTAGCACAAACTGAAAGAGGATTACAAGCTAAAAAAGTCTATAAAATTGGAGTTTAAACATTGAATAGAGGTGAAAACCTCTATTTTTTTCTAAATATTAATTGACAAAGTAAATTCCGATTAAATAAACAAAACTTAATATAGATAGGGTTAATTAAATAATTAAATGCAACAAAATAAGAAATAAAATGAAAAATAAAGAA
>URVS01000023.1 GCA_900551385.1 uncultured Mollicutes bacterium
TTAATAAAATATCAGATAATGAAATTATACTCAATTTTAAAGGTGTAGAATATATGTGTGTTTCCTTTGCTCAGGAATATGGACATCAGAAAAAATTATCTAAGAAAAAAATTTTTATGGAGGTAATTCATGAATCTAGTAAATTTTAATCAATTTCAAGTAAGAAAAAAAACATATGGTGGAGCGAATGGAAATAAATTAAGTATTTGTATTGGTGATAGTCTATATATGTTAAAACTGCCTTCTCATGCAACCAAAAACAAAAATCTTTCTTACACTAATTCATGTATTTCTGAATATTTAGGTTCACATATTTTTAATATGATTGGAATAAAAGCTCAAGAAACAATTTTAGGAGAATATGAATATAATGGGGTAAAAAGAATTTCAGTTGCTTGTAAAGATTTTGAAGAAGATGGGTATGTATTAAAAGATTTTGCTTCAGTTAAAAACCAAATAATTGATTCAAAATCTAATGGATACGGAACTGATATTAATGAAATATTAGAAACAATAGAGCAACAATCATTAATTGATCCAGTCTTTTTATCTAATACATTTTGGGAAATGTTTGTTATAGATGCATTACTTGGTAATTGGGATAGACATAATGGAAACTGGGGATTTTTATATAATCAAGGAACAGATGACATAAAAATTGCTCCTATATTTGATTGTGGCTCATGCTTATTTCCACAAATTGATGATGATATTATTGATACAATAATGAAAGACAAATCACAATTAAATGCAAGAATTTTTAATTTTCCAACTTCTGCTTTATTATATAATGGGAAAAGAATTAATTATTATGATTTTATACAAAATCACGAATTTAAAGAATGCGATAATGCAATCATCAGAATAAAAAATAAAATTAATTTTGATGATATTAATCTTTTAATTGATGATATACCTTGCATTAGTGTTAAACATAAAAACTTTTTAAAATTAATTATTAAAAAGAGATTTGATGCTTATTTTAATTAAAAATTTTATTTATTAGGATTTACCATATTTCCTACATAAATAGGTACATCATTCACATCATAAATAATATAAATAAATGGTTTATTTAATTGTATATTATATCCATCTAATGTTGATTCAGCTTTATTTCCTGCTCCATAAGAAACTGATTTAATCATTGTGCCATCTTCAGAAAATGTTATTTCATTTTTTTGTTTAACTAATTGAAGATAAACACCCAAATTTTCATCATTAAAAATATTATTTAAACTATTTGCATTTTCATCAAAAGTATTTGGCATCATTTCTTTTAATATTTCAGTAAAATCAAGAGAATAATTATTTGAAAATTTAGGAAGCGATAAATTAATATATGCTTCTTTTTTTGTTGTTTGATCTAAATTAAATAAATTAATATCTTTAGTCAAAGAAAATATATTTTCATCATTTTTACTAATATAATATTTAATTTTGATATTATTTTTATAATAATCTGTTACTTCATAAAATTTATCTTGTTCATTAATTTCGCCTATATAAGAATGATTCATATAAGTAACTTTTTCATTACTATTATTAGAATAAAATGTATCTATATAATTATTTTCATCATTAAATATATGATACCAACGATTATTAAAATATAAAGTATTTATAAAATATATAACTGTATCATTATCATCTATTTCTAATTCTTCTTTTTTCATAAAATCTTTTTGATTTATTTTATTATCAATCCATTCAATTATTTTATCTTGATCATTTTTAAATGATAATTGATATGCTTCAATATAATAATCTTTTAATAAATTAATATATTCTTCATTATATTGAAAATCATTACTTAAAAATACTGAATTATACATTTGTATAGTTCCTTGTTCATTACAAAAATAATTATTTTTATATGTTTTAATTAAATCTTCTTTTCTTTTATTTTTATCTAATTTTAATAAATTATCAAATTCATTATTTATTTCTTCTTTAGTTGATGATAAAGATATATTATTCATTAAATAATATAGACTCATTGGTGAAAAAGAATAATTATCTTCTTTAAAAGATTTTCTATACATTTCATTAGAGAAATTATTAATTGCTTCTTTAAAATCATCACTTATTGATAAATTCTTAGTTTCTAAAGAAGGATAATTAATTTCATTTAATTTTTTAAATGAAGTGCTTTCCATAACTTGTTTTTCATTTATTGTAAAATTTCTTTTTATTAAACTACTTTTTGGCTTAAAATCAATCATTGATAAAAAAGGAATACTTAATATTACTAAAGGAGTAAGTATAGCTAAACATGTTAATGTAATTGCTAATTTATGAGATTTTTTATTAGGTTGAAGTTTTGAAGTATCAAAATTCAAATCAATATCTAATTTATTTTCTAAATCATTTTTTATTTCATTTTTAAGATTATTCATTGTCTTCTCCTTTATAATGCTTCTTTACTTTGTCTAATGTTCTTTTGTATTTAGAAGAAATAGAATCAATATTAACACCTTGTTCATTAGCAATATCTTTAAAAGTAAAATCATATAAAAATTTATAAATAATTAATTCTAATTCTTCTTCATTTAAATATTCTTTAAATTTATCTATATATGTATTAAATTCATTTTTTTGATCAAAACAAGCAATTTCATTATCTAGTTGTTCATATTTATTATTTTTCTTTAATAAATTAATAGATAAATTTTTACAAGTAGTAAGTAAATAATATTTTATTTTCTTATAATTTCTTATTTTATTTTTATTAATAAAGAATTGCATGAAAGTTTCATTAGTAATATCTTTAGCATCTTCTTGATTTTTTAAAATATCAAAACTAACAAAATAAACAAGTAATTTATATTCTTGATAAATATCATTAAACGCTCTTTCCATGACTTGTTTTGAAGAAGATTTTAAATCTTTTAAATCTTTGTTAGTGATATCCATTTTTCTCTCCTTACATTAATAAGACAATTTTAAATAATTTTTTCGTTGGTTTATTTTAATTTTAGCAAAATTTAAAAAAAAATTTAATTAGCTTTTTTGAAAGCGATTACAACTTACGCTGAATTTTTATAAGAATACGAACATGTTTAATTTTTTTTATATTTTTTAATTTAATATAAGTTTAGTTCTCAAGAGAACAATTTTATTTCATTATAATCAAGAAATTTTGTTAATTATTATTCATTTGAAAATAAGTTTTATAACATAATTAGTCTTGATAACAAGGAGGAAAAATGAAACTAAAACCATCTAAATTAGCTTTATGCGTTTTAGCTGCATTACTTTTAGTAGGTTGTAACACTACAACATCAAGTAATCAACCTACTACTTCTAGTCAAGAAACTACAAGTTCAGCTACAACAAGCAAGCCTCAATCTTCTATTACAAAAAATTTAACAGGTATTGAAATTAGTAAAATGCCTAAAAAAGTTAAATATGAAGAAGGCGACATTTTTGATAAATCAGGTTTAGAAGTTAAAGCAAAATATTCTGATAACAAAGATGAAATAATCAAAGATTACACTATCGATAAAGAAAAGACACCTTTAAAATTAGAAGATAAAGAAGTAATTGTTTCTTATAAAGGTTTCACTGCATCTATTAAAATTACAGTTATAGAAAAACATTATGATTTAACTATTGATTCATTAGGTGATCATATATTTGAAGCTGAAGATTTAGTCCCAGATGAAAAATGGATTATGAGAGATGATATGATTAGTCAAGGTCATACAAATTATGTAGTTGATTCAGCTGATTCAAGTAATGGAAAATCTATTGAAAGATATGACATTAATACTGTTATTACATTAGATTTCTATACAAATGAAGATATTACTTTAAAATTATCTGCAGTTGTTTCTAATTATGATGAAATTAATTTGAATGATTCAGTTGTTTTTAAAGTTGATGATACAACTTTAGTATCCGATAATCCTACTCTTGGCCATAGAAATTCTAGTGATTGGTGGAACTGGCAAACAGCTTTATTTAATTCTGTTGATTTAACAAAAGGTAGCCATTCACTTACAATTAAAATGTACACCGCTAGACCTAATTTAGATTGTTTTAATTTCCATGTTAAAAAATATGGTGAAACAGTTGAAGAACATAAATTAACTTCAATTTCTATTGATACAATGCCTACTAAAACAACTTACAATGTTGGAGAAGTTTTTGATCCAACTGGTATGAAAATTAAATTAAATTATTCTGATTCTACTTATGAAATTAGTGAAGATTTTACTTGTGATACCACAACACCTTTAACAGAAGAAACAAAGAATGTTGAAATAAAACATGGTGAATTTTCTACTACCGTTTCTATTACTGTTATTAATAAAGGTGAAACAATTTCTGAATCAAAAGTTATTAAATTAGAAGCTGAAGATTTTGATAAAACAAATCTTCAAAATAATGGTAACGGATTTGTTGAAAATACAGATTTTGCAAGTGGTGGAAAATGTTTAGGTAATGGTACACATGGTACAATTGAATGGACTTATACATTAACTAAAGATATGAAATTAGATATCTTAAGTGTAGTATGTAAATATGAAGAATTTTTTGTTAAAGATTATTTCAAAGTCTTTATTGATGATGTAGAAGTTTCTTTACAAGATCCTGAATTAAAATTAGGTAGAACTGATGGTAATGATTGGTTTAACTTTAAAGAAGCAAATTATGTTCAACAAACATTACAAGCTGGTACACATAAAATTAAAGTTCAAATCGGTACTGAAGATGCAGCAGGTTGTAATACAGATTATATCCAATTTACATTTACTGAAATCTAAGGAGGAAATTAAATGAATAAAAAATTAAAACTAGGATTATTAGCTACCCTTCTTTTAGTTGGTTGTAATGTTGTTACTACTCCTTCAAGTAGTAGCAACACTCCTTCAAATGGAGAATTTGATTATGAAGATCCTAAAACTAATATTGTTTCTGAATCAAGTCATTCTAGTAGTTCTTCTTCAACATCAACTCGTAAAGATAATTATGGTGATTTAGATATAGAAGTAATTGCAACAGTTAATGATAATGGAACATTTATAGCTGAAGCTGAAGATTGTGATACAAAAGGTTGTACATTACAAGCTGGTTGTGCTGGATTCTTTGAATCAACTTCATTTGCAAGTGGAAATATGTGTATCGCATGTATTTCTGCTCCTTCAATTTTAGCTTTTTCTTTTGATTTAGAAAGTAGTTGTGATATCGAGTTTGTTACAGTCAGTGCTAAGTACGAAAACCCATGGAATTTAGATCAAAACGTTTCTTATTATGTTGATAAAGATGGTAATAATTTTGTTCATACTTTATCTTCAAATGGTTATACAGATTTTGGCCATACAAATGAAAATCAATGGTACAATTTTAAAAATGTTTCTTTAGGAAAATTATCTTTAAATCGTGGTACACATACTATGTACATTCAAGTTAAGGGAGCTTTCCCAAATACTGATTGTTTTAAATTAATTGCAACTAATTTTGATAAATAGAAAGGATTAAATAAATGAAAAGAACAAGTGCAGTAGGTATTATTTCTACCGCAGTTATGTTAACAGCTTTACTTACAGTAGGTAATGTTGTTGCTAGTGCATATGGTGGAATTATAGATACATTCTTTAGCAAAAGTAATGTTATAATGGATGAGCAAACTCAAAACGCTTTAACAAAAGGTAAAGATTTAGCTAAAGAAATTCAAGAAAATGGTACAGTTTTATTAGAAAACAAAAATAATACTTTGCCTTTACAAAAAGCAGAAGGCCAAGAAAAATTAAGAGTTAATATTTTTGGTTGGGGAGGTAGTGATAATGGCTTCCTTTATCAAGGTGGTGGATCAAGTGAAGGTGGCTATTCTCTTGATAAAATCTCTTTATATAATGCTTTTAGAAATAATGGTTTTGAAATTAATGAAGAATTAGCTAATGCTTATAATGGTTTACCTTATCGTAGAGAAGGTGCACCAGATCAAAACCAACATTCAATTTATTATCGTGCTTATGATCCAGATGAAAGTTTTTATACAGATTCTTTAATGAATAACGCTATTGAATTTTCTGACGTTGCTATTGTAGTCTTATCTAGAAGAGCAACAGAAGGTGATGATTTACCAAAAGTAAGTTATGACGAGAATGGAAATGCTGATTATTCAAGAAGATATTTATCATTATCTGCTAGAGAAACAATTATGTTAAGAAAGGTAACTAATAAATTTAATAATGTAATTGTTTTAGTTAATTCATCCGCTCCAATGGAATTAGGATTTGTTGATTATTATAAAATTGGTGCATGTTTATATATTGGTTACCCTGGATATTATGGTACAGAATCAATCGCTAAAATTATTTCTGGAGAAACTCAACCAAGTGGTCATTTAACTGATACAGTAGCATATGACCTTAGAACTGCTCCAAGTTATGTTAATGCTGGTCCTGATGCAACTCATGTTTATAATGGTAAAGGTGGTAGATATACTGATTATGCTGAAGATATTTATGTAGGTTATAAATGGTATGAAACTGCTAATACAGAAGGATATTTTGATAGTTGTGAATTAAATATTTATGGTAAAAATAGACGTGGATATGAAGCAGTAGTTCAATATCCATTTGGATATGGTTTAGCATATACAAACTTTTCATGGGATATTGAAGAAATTAAAGTTCAACACACTCTTGATGATGGTTCTTTAACTGAAGCAACTAATTT
Source organism: uncultured Mollicutes bacterium (assembly GCA_900551385.1). Classification (GTDB taxonomy): domain Bacteria; phylum Bacillota_I; class Bacilli_A; order RFN20; family CAG-449; genus CAG-449. Next base: position 6,691 of record URVS01000023.1, read on the forward strand.
ACAAGAAAATCAAACATTATTAGCTAATGATGTTATTACTTATAAAGTTTGGGTTGAAAATACTGGTTCAGTTCCAGGTAAAGATGTAGTTGGTTTATATTATAGTGCACCTTATACTAAAGGAGGTATTGAAAAATCAAGTATTAATCTTGCAGACTTCCAAAAAACAGATTTATTAGAGCCTCAAAAAGGTCAATATTTAACTTTAACTTGTAAAGCTTCACAAATGACAAGTTATGATACTTATGATCGTAATAATAATGGTTTTATGGGTTATGAACTTGAAGCTGGTCAATACACTTTATCTTTAAGACCAGATGTTCATAATGTTAAATTAGATAAATTAAATCAACCAATGTCTTATGATTATAAAGTACTAGAAGGTGGATATAAATATGCAACTGATGAGGTAACTGGTAGTGAAGTAAAAAATAGGTTTACCACTTATACTAATACTACTTCAGGAGCAAGTTCAACTTGTGATGAGCCTCAAACAAATTATGCTTTATCTATTGATGGTAATGATGATTCAGATGATTATGATCAAAATATTACATATTTAACTAGAGCTGACTTTGCTTCTACTTTCCCTCAAGTAACAGAAACTAGAACAATGTCTAATAATATGTTTAAAAATGTTTTCTTAGTACATAATCCATTTGTTGATCCTAATGATGAAATGCCTACAACATCTTCAACATCTACTTCTTGGACTCTAGATGACGTTAAAGGTTTAGCTTATGAAGATCCAAAGTGGCAAGAATTAATTGAACAATTAAGTGTTCAACAATTAGCTGATTTATGTGCTAATGGTGGATTTGGTACAATGGCAATTAATTCAATCAAGAAACCAAAATGTACAGATAGTGATGGTGGTACAGGATTTACTAGTGGTGTCTCTACTGGTGAAGATGGACATGCTATTAAATATCCAGCTGCTAATGTTTTAGCAGGTACATGGGATTGGAAAGAAGCATATAAGTGGGGCCATGCTATTGGTGATGAAGGTCAAGCTTTAGGTATTCAAGGTTGGTACGCTCCTGGATGTAATGTACATCGTTCTCCATTAGGTGGAAGAAACTTTGAATACTTCTCTGAAGATGCATATATGTGTGGTGTATTTGTTGCTTATACTGTTAAAGGTTGTACTGAAAATGGTGTATATGCATATATGAAACATTTTGCTGGTAATGATACTGATGAAGGTAGAAATGGTCAATTTAAATGGATGACTGAACAATCATTAAGAGAAATTTGGGCAAAACCTGGTGAAATTGCTACAAAAGTCGGTGGTGCTAATGCAATGATGGCATCAGTTGATAGAGTTGGTGCTACTAGGGTTACTGGTTCTTATGCTTTACTTGAAACTGTTTTAAGAGGTGAATGGGGCTTTAGAGGTTCTGTTATTACAGATTATTATCAAGGTGGTAATGTTAACGATTTAGATGAAGGTATTAGAGCAGGTAACGATTTAGGTATGGGTTCTAAATTAAATTTCTTAGGTGCAGATTATAACTTTAATTATACTGAAACTGCTACTCCAAGAATTCAAAGACAATTAAAGAAAGCTATTAAACATGCTGCTTATGCATATTTACATACTCAATGTATTAATAAAGCATGGAATGAATATGTTAAAGAACATCCAGATCAAGGTGAAACAATTGATAGTGCTGTATTAATTGATTCATGGAACTGGTGGAAACCAACTGTACTAGCAATTGATATTATGATTGGGTGTGGAATTGTTTGTTGGGCTTACTTTGTTATTCGTAGAAAAGAATGGTTTGAGGAGGCTAAATAAATGAAAAAGAAATTAATTGAAAAATTATCAATTATTGGTGTAGTCGCTATTTGTGCAGGAGTCTCAATTGGACAAGTAGTTAGCTCAAAAATAAGTTATGACCAATATCGTAATGAGCTTGAAGAAGCTGAAAATAATCGTGTTGGTAACCCTGTTTTAGACTCAATTATTGTTAGTAAGAAAGAAGGAGTTAATTTTTATAAAAATGGTAAAGCATCTCCTAGTAAAGATGATTTTAGCGTTCAAGCTCATTTCACAGTAAAAAATGGAGAAGATTATTCTTCAAATTTAACTAGTAAACAATTTAATATGGAAGTTCCTAATGATTTTGCTACTAATGGTGGAGAAATTACCTTTAAATATTTGAAAAAAGAAACAAAATTAAATATTTCATTATTAGATGTTAAACCAGTAAAACTAACTGTTATTAATAATCCATATATTGTCGTATATAAAGAAGGACAATTATTTAATAAAGATGGATTAATTATTTGTGTTGAATTAGATGTTGATGATTCAAAAATTAATGTTGATACTACAACTCCATTAAAATTAATAGATAAGAAATGGAAATTAACTTATGAATTTGAAGGCACTACTTTATTAGGAGAAGTTGATATTTCTGTTTTAAAAGAAAGTGAATTTACAAATGGTAAACTTGTTTCTTTAGAACTTAAAGATGGTGAAGCAATCTTATTTGCTGATGAAAAAAGAGAAAATGCCGATTTAAGTAAATTAAAAATAATGGGTAAATATGATTCTGGTAATTATATTCCTGTTAATTTAAGTGAGATTACTATTATTGGAAAAGAAGATATTGTTTCATTTGGTAAAAAAACAAATTTAACAATATGTGCTAAAGATAATAATAACGCTAGAATTGAAATAAAAACAAAAGTTGTTAAAAGACAAGAAGCTGAAAAAGCAACAATTACAAATGGAAAAGTAAAAACTGGCTCAAGCTATAAATATGTTAATAATGAATATATTTTTGATAAAGAAGTATCTTATGTTGGAGATTTAAATAGTTCTTCTAAAATTGAATTTAATGTTAATTCTAAAAATAATATTCGTGGAAAAATTACTCTTAGAGTAGCTTCAACATATTTATTATTTGATAATAATAATTATCATAGTGAAGATATTTTGTTAAGTAATCTTTTAAATATTAAAGTAAATGGTTATGATAAAAATTTTGATCACAAAATTAAAATTGAAAAAGCAGGTAATACTACTAATAAAGATCAACCATCACAAGTATATTATGATATAACTTTATTTGATATTCTTTTATCTACTGGAGATAATAAAATTACTTTAGAAATCAAAGATAGTAATATAAAATCTTATGATAATTCTTCAGCATCAATTAATCTTGATTATGTTGATGTAGAAATGTTAGATGATAATAATTTCTCTTTCGGTGAATATAATGAAACATGTGATACTAGAAATATTGAAAAAACATACACAACTAATAAAGTATATGAAGGCGAAAATGTAAACGTTGATGAAGGTGTTGATGCTCAAGGAAGCTGTTCTGATGGAGAATATATTTATATTGCAGTAAGCCAATTTGGTGGTGGAAAAACTAGAATTATTAAATATGATATAGAAACTAATAATGTTGTTGAAAAAAGTGAACTAATTGAAGATGGTTATACATCTGGTTGGGTAACTGATAACTATGATATTAATAAATTATTTTATGAAAATGGCAAAATTGGATATTTTGATTTTAATGGTAAAGTATCATATTATGACGCTAAAACTCTTGCTTTATTAGAAAAAGATATTACATTTACTGGAGCAAGCGAAAAAACTATTGATGCAGAATACAATAATTATTTAGATCAATATGTAGTTGTTGGTAAAAATCATGTTGGCACTTTCTATAAAGGAAATAAAAAAGAAAAAGCTAATGAAACTACTATAAAATTTGATGTTAATAATTATATGTTTAGAACTATAACAAGTGATGAAAATTATATTTATGCTGTATATCGTGATAATAGTGAAAGTGTTACTTCTACTTTAATTCAAACTTATACATGGTTTGGACAAAAAGTTGGTGAAGATCAAATTATTGATTGTTCTAATGGTTTAACAGAATCAGATAATAGAACTGTTCAAAGTATGGTATTTGCTAAAGGTAATGTATATTTTACTGGCCGTGCTTATACTGGTCATAAAGGATTATTCATTTCTAAATTAAATATGAGCTTAGATAGTTTAAGAACATTTGATAATAGTTTACTTGGTGGATATGTACAAAATTCGATGAAAAATAATGTTGAACCTTCATTTAGTGATAATCTTATTGCTGAAAGAATTATTTCAATAGAAGAATGTGATGGAAAAACTCAAACATTATTTTCTGTTGAAGGTGGTTGTACAGATGAACAATATTTATATTATGCTTTATCATCTAATGGAAGAAAATATGTTCAAATTGTTAAATATGATTTATCAACTAATAAAATAATTCAAAAAACAAATGTTATTAAAATATCTGATTCAAATTACTGGAATGAAGATTATAACATGTTCTATCAAAATGGATATGTATATTTACTTGTAAAACAAACAAATGTAATTAAAGTCTTTAATTCAGCTACATTAGAAGTAGTAGAAGATGCAGAAGAATTTGTTTTCAAAAATAATGGAACAAAGATGAAAGAAATTTTCTCAGTCGGTTATAGTGTAGAAAAGAATCAATATGCTTTAGCAATTAATAATAAATTGTATATTACAGATAAAGATAAAAATGTTATTAATACAATTGCTTTAAAAGCGGAACATACTAAAGATTTCTTTAAAGATTTTGAAAAGAATCCTGATATAGATGCTAGATTCCAAACATTATATGCTGATAATGAATATATTTACGCAATATTTAATCACGATGGTTGGTTAGCTGGTGAAATTCAAATCTTTGATTGGAAAGGTAATAAAATTAAAACTGTTACTATTGATTTAACAATTAATGATAAATTACAATCAGCTAAAGGCTCATATAACGTTCAAAATATGGTACATATGAATGGTAAATTATATCTTGGTGTACTTGCTTATGGTGGCAATACTGGATTATATATTTATCAAATAGATTTTAATTAAAAATAATACCTATGGTTTTGCGCCATAGGTATTTTTATACACATATAATAAATAAAATAGAAACAATTATAACTGATAAAACTAGAGAAAAGAAAATAAAATGAGTAACACATCTTTCATAATTAAATTTTCTTTTCTTTTTTAGTGTTGATTTATCGATATCGAGAATTTTGAATATATTGTTGATTGTTTTACTAGATAATAAGCAATTTCCGTTTTCAAATTGAGATATAGCTT
>URVS01000024.1 GCA_900551385.1 uncultured Mollicutes bacterium
TATAATAAAAAAATATTTTCAATACTTTTACTTATACTTTGTATAAGTAATTTCTTGGAAATATTAATTAATCCTAATTTATATAGTGTTAAATCCTAAAAACGGGTATGTTTCGTTTATAATTAATTATTTTCATCAAATAATATATAATTTATTTAAAGATAATTTATTTAAAGAGTTGATATTTATGGAAAATACATTAATTAAATTTAAAGTAGATAAAACCATTAAAATGAAAGCATTTATAATTTGTAAAAAGCTAGGTATTGATGTTCAAACATATTTAAGAATATGTTTAATTAAATTGGTTGATAATAATGGGATACCATTTGATTTAATTTTAAAAAATAAAGAATCAAAAGGTTTAGATTCTTTATTAAAAATGAATATTATATCAAAAGATTATAACAATATTGAAATGACTTTAGATGAAATAAATTTTGAAATTAATGAAATAAGAAAATAATTATTTTTGTTTCTTTTTACAAGTAATTATTATAAAAATAATGATTATAATCGTACTTGATATGATAAATCCTGTAGAGTCAATTAATACATCAGTTAATGAACCTACTCTACCAGGAACAAATAATTGGATAAATTCAGTTAAAAATGCTAAACCAATTCCTTGAAGATAATTAATTGGTAATGTTATTTTCCATTTTTTTGAATTAAAATATAATAAATAAGTTAAAGAAGAGAAAATACCTAAAACTAAGAAAGCACCGAAATGACCAATACTTTTTCTAACTTTTAAAAAGAAAGAATTTAAATCTGTGATTAATAATTTAGGTTTTATTTCAAAAACAATTTCATAATTAACATAATTAAGTATTTTTTCTCCTGTTGATAATGAATATAAATATTTTGGAGATTTACCATCATAACATGTTACATGAATAATAACTTCACCTGTTTTAAAAAATGATATATTGCCATCTAAACCAATTTTAGCAACATTTTCATCACTAGAAGTATAATTTATCGTAAAATAAGAAGAAGCGGCTGTATTGATGTTTATTTTTAGATTTATAGAAGAATTATTAATAACAGAATAATTGTTATCTTTTATTTTAGTTATGTCGTTTCCAGATAAAGTATAAGGTTCTTGATCCAATCTAACATAATTATAAATTCCAATTTCTATTTCTTTAGTTAAAGAAGAAATTTTATCTTCAATTATAATTTTTGTTTTTCCTATACCAAGAGGATTTATTTTATATTTATCATTGATTTTAGTTATTTTAATTATATTTTCATCACTAGAAGTAACTACAATATTTGTGTTATTTATTTTGTTAATATCAATTTCTTTGTTCCTTATATTTGTTAATTCTTCTTTATCAATTTTAGATAAGTTTTGATTAAATAAATCTTGATCAAGTATACTATATGCGAAAGGCTTTATATAATAATTTGCTAAAGGAGATAAAGTAAATTTAGTAGGATTATCTAATGCAATATAATCATTTTGGTTAATAAGATTACAGCCTAATAATAAATTGTTATTAGTTAATGAAGTTTCTAAAACATTAATATTTATTGATTTTGTAAATAATATTTCATCATTTATTAAAGCATTGATACTGATATTATAATTACCTTTATCAAGTGATATAAATTCAAATTCATTTTTATTTAGTTTATTAATGATAATTGAAGAAGGAGTAATAAAAGAATAATCTTGATAAATGGTATCAAATTTTATTATTTGTTTTTCTTTTAAATTAATATTTATATCTTCAATTAAATAATCTTCATAACAATTAATTTCAGCTTTGTTAATAACCCCTGTATGTTTATTAACATAAATTAAATTATATTTGCCAATTTTATTAAATTTATAATTATTATCAATTTCTTTAATATAATTATTATTTTCAATGTAATAAGCAATATTGTTATTAAATTCAATTAATGAATTTAGTGAATTATTTAAAGGAATATTTAATGTATTATCTAAATTATATTCAAAATCTTCTAATGGTGAATGGACTTCTACTTCAATTTCTTTATTGATATTTGAATTAGCAATAACAATAGATGTTTTACCTATATTTTTTGGAATAACTATATTGTTATTTATTTCTATTATAGATTCATCATTACTTTTATAAATAAAATCATTATCATAATATTTTTTATCTGGATTTAAATATATTTGATTTTTAACACCTTTAACTAAATAAGGAATAAGTGGATCTATATTAGATATTTTTTCTTTTTCTTTAACTGTTATATTAAAATTTTTAGACAAATTATATTTATTTAAATTTAAAGTTATTATATTGTTATTCGATGGTTTTAAACCTTTTATTTTATTATCAATTATTTCTATATTATTACTTGTAGAAGATAATGAATAATCTATATATGTTGGGTATGATGGATTAAAGCTTATTGTAGGTGTTAATACTTGATCTACATAAATTTCTTCATCATTAACATTAAAATCATTTATATCTATAATATATGGTTCTTTAACAATAATATTTAGTTCGTTAATTAAGTCACCATGAATTATTTTTAATTTAGTTATTTGATTATAAGAATGTTTAAGAGGAATAATGTAATTATTTTCAATTTTTAAATATTCATTATTATCTAAAATATAATTAACATTTTTATCAGTAGTATTATTAGGACTAAATTCATTAATTAAATTATATATAGAAGATGTTTCTAAGATATAAGCATTTAAGTCATTATCAAATTTTGCATTTTTAATATTTGTTTCAAATTTAGTAGCGATAACTTCATTAACGTTAATTTCGATATTATCAAAAACATTAAGGTATTCTTTGTTTTTTACTTCAATTTTGACTTTTCCTTTTTTTAAAAAATTAATTTTACCTGTATTATCAACTTTAGCAATTTCTTCATCACTAGAAGAATAAATTAAAGATGTAAAAGTAGTATTATTAGGTTCTAATGTAGTTTTTAAAGAATAAGAATCATAAACAAAAACATTATTAATTTCGTTTTTATTATCAATAGTTAATTTTGTAGGTTCTATTTTTTTAGATTGATCACCAGATATATCATTAAATACATTAGCAATTGTACCACCTACTGCATTGCTTTGATTAGTAGAAGAATCTCCAGTAATACATGATTCAATAATTAAAGTAATACTTAAAGCAATATAAATAATTAAACATGATAACTTTAATATTTTTTTCATAATAATCCTTAATAAAATGTATATTAATTATAAAATAATTATTATTAAAACTAAAGCAATATAATTTTACTTTATTAATTTAATTGTATAAAATAAATATGTTTAAAGGTGAAAATTATGAAAAAGAAAAATGTCAATATAGAATTTATAGGTGAATGTGTAGATTTATCTAGTGATGGTAAAGGTGTAGTTAAATATAATTATATTGTAGGATTTGTAGATAATTTTTTACCTGGAGAAAAAGCTGAAATAATAATTACATATTTAAAAAAAGATATATTTTTTGGTAAAGTAAAAAATTATATTACTATTTCTAAAAATAGAGTAAAGCCAAAATGTCCATGTTTTTATGAATGTGGTGGATGTTCTATTATGCATTTAAGTTATGATGAACAATTAAAATATAAACAAAATAAAGTTCAAGAATGTTTAAAAAGAATAGGTGGAATTAATATAAATGTTCAACCTACTATTGGTATGTTAGATCCATATTGTTATAGAAATAAAATCCAAATGCCAATCAAACTTTCTAAAAAAGGTAAAATTGTTTCTGGTTTTTATAAAGAAAAAACACATGATATTGTACCAATAGAAACATGTGAAATAGAAAATAAAAAAGCAGATAAAATTCTTATTTCTATTAAATCTTTAATGAAAAAATATAGAATATTACCTTATGATGAAGATAAAAGAAAAGGTATTATTAGACATGTTTTAATTAGGACTTCTTTTCATTATGATGAAATTATGGTGGTATTAGTTACTAATGTAGATGTGTTCCCTGGTAGAAATGATTTTATTAAAGAATTAAAACAACTTAATCCAGAAATTACTACTGTGATTCAAAATATTAATTCTCGTGATACAAATGTTATTCTTGGTGAAAAACAAAGAATTTTATTTGGTAAAGGTTATATTAATGATGAATTATGTTCAATTAAATTTAAAATATCTCCTAAATCATTTTATCAAGTAAATCCTCTTCAAACAGAAAAATTATATTCTTTAGCAATTGAAAAAGCTAATATTAGTAAAAATGATTTAGTTTTAGATGCTTATTGTGGCATTGGCACAATTGGGTTAATTGCATCTAAATACGCTAGAGAAGTAGTAGGTGTAGAAATAGTTAAAGAAGCAGTTATTGATGCAGTTAACAATGCTAAAAATAATAATATTGAGAACGCTAAATTTTATGTTGGTGATGCTGGAGAATTTATAATTAATGAATATAATCAAGGTGTTCGTTATGATGTAGTAATTATGGATCCACCTAGAAAAGGGTCAAGTGAAGAATTTTTATCTATTTTAATTAAAACTAAACCATCAAGAATTGTATATGTTTCTTGTGATCCTGCTACATTAGCTAGAGACTTAAAATATTTATCTTCTGTATATGATATTGTTTCAGTAAATCCAGTTGATATGTTCCCACATACATTCCATGTTGAAAATGTGGTGTTGCTGAGTAAGAAAAACGGCTGAAAAAGCTCAGTAAAACTGTGGTTTTTGGGCAATCGGACAAATTTTGGCATCGGGCAGGACGAACGCTTCTTGGTAACTTATCTAAAGATAGATTGGGTAAAAAATGTGAGAGTTGAGTTGCTGAGTTAGATGTTGTGGTAGTTGTGACTGTGAGATGGATGCCATGATAAAACAAGGATTCCTCGCTTCCATCAGTGGCAGGAGCGAAAATATAATAAAAGAGGTGGTAATTTATGGACAAGATTCACATAGAAAAAGGGAGCGTGCAAGAAACGCTGATCATCCCATTATACGGACGGAAGCTTTGCGCGGAGCAATTTCCAACGTTGTATCAGGATAAATACGCCGCAAAGATCTGTGAGAGTATCGACTATGATTTTTCAAAGTTGAAAAGCAAGGAAAACAGCGCCATGTACCAGTTTGGTGCATTAGAAGGCGCTATGCGTGAAAAGGATATGCTTTGGGAAATTGCGGATTATCTGAAGACGCATCCGAAAGCCGCAGTAGTCAACTTGGGCTGTGGACTGAATATGACCGGCAGAACAGCGGATAACGGAACCTGCTGTATCTATAACCTTGATTTTCCGGACGTGATAAAGTCACGTAATGAAATTATTCCTGCCGGAAAAAGAGAAGAAAATATAGCCTGTGATCTGAACGATTTTTCATGGATGGATAAAATCAATGCAAATGACGGTGCTATTCTGTACGCTGCCGGAGTGTTTCATTATTTCACTACACATCAGATAAAGAACATGGTCATTGCAATGGCAGAAAAATTTCCGGGAGGCAGACTTGTTTTTGACGCGGTTGGAAAATTTGGAAGAGACAAACTCTTGAAGAGCACTTTGAAAAGCATGGGCATGAATGATGTATCTGGACTTTTCTATGTAAATGATACTTCCGAACTTGAAGGATGGTCTAAGAAGGCAAAGCTCATGTCAAAAAAGAGTTATATGCATGGCTATTATAAACTCGATGATCCGAATATCAAGGGTATTCACCGCTTCCTCGCAAAGCTCTGTGACAGCCTTGCTAAGATGTATATCTACCGTATGGATTTTTCCGATTAAATGAGAGGATGGAAAGACAGATGGCGAAAATAGATGCGTGAAGGCTCCCACACTGCCATCACCGGCGGTGTGAAGCGGAAACCCAAAATCGAATTATGAAAGGAATACATACTATGAACGTTTCCATTGGGGAAAGACTTATTACCTGGGATATCTTCGAAGGGTATGTGAAGAAGTAGAAAGATTATTTGATGGAGGATGCGAAATAGTCGAGCTTGAAAGCTCAAAGAGCGCAATCCATACATGCAGGGTTTACCGTTTTTGCCAGTTGCACAGTCATGTTTGGAATGCGGTTGATATGTTCCTTCCGTACTGTGCCTCGTATTGGTAGACCTGTTCCTTGCATCCAATCTATGCATGTTGAAAATGTGGTGTTACTTAGTCGCAAAAATAGCTAAAAAAGACCAAAAATCGTAAAAAATTGAAGGATTTCCTGCTTCTCAGAAAAGAGGGGAATCCTCTTTTTTATTATCTCCAAAGGAGATTAAAACCACACGTTAATACGTGTGAGAAAAGATAAGCTTAAGCGTAGTAGTGGAAAAAGAAAAACCTCGCTATATGATAATTGTGGTCTGGCAACCAAATTAACATAAAGGAGGTATCATTCATGAATGATGATTCTAGTTTATCGCACACAAGATGGAATTTTAAGTATCATATTGTTTTTGTTCCAAAGTATAGAAGAAAAGTAATATATGGAAAATTAAGAGTAGAGATAGGAGCAATTCTACGACAACTTTGTGCCTATAAAGATGTCGAAATAATAGAGGCGCATGCGATGCCTGATTATATACATATGCTTGTTAAAATACCACCAAAGATATCGGTATCGAACTTTATGGGATATTTAAAAGGAAAAAGCAGTTTGATGATCTTTGAAAGATTCGCAAACTTAAAATATAAGTTTGGTAATAAGGTCTTCTGGACAAAAGAATATTATGTTTCAACAGTTGGACTTGATACAAAAAAAGTACAATAGTACATTCGAGACCAAGAAAAAGAAGGCCTTATGACAGATAGTATGTCAACCAAGGAATATGTAGACCCTTTTAAAGGGTAGCAAGTATTGAATACGGTTGTCAGACTTTCCATGGCCATTTATGGGTCGGTGGAGTATTAGCCCTTATAGGGTACAGTCAGAACAACGTGATTTCACGTTGGTACTATTGCAAAAAATACCTTAAATGATGGTAAAACGGTAAAAATAAGGTCTTTAGTAGTATGGGGAAACAGGCCGACACCCAAAAAAGCACCCATCCTACATCGTATCGATATGGGAATAGAGGAGGAACATTTATACACTATGGTAGGAATAGGTGAAAAAGCTTCTACCATGCTCGTATGTATAAAGAAAAAAATTCTCTTTTGGAAACATAACAAAAATATGGAAGTGCATGTTGAAATAGCAAAAAGAAGTCACAAGAAAAAAAGATATGTTTTAAAACTTTGAATATGGTTGGCAAATTTTTTATTAATTAACAAATTAAATTTTGATTAAGTAAATGAATTATAATTATCGTTGGAATTTTCTTAAATTTATTGAAATTCCAATGAAAAATGATATAATTTAAATATGGAAAAGATTATTATAAGAGAAAAATATTTAGAAAAAATACGACCATTTTACGATTCTAAATATATTAAAGTAATTACTGGTGTTCGCAGATGTGGTAAAACAGAACTTTTATTTCAAATTATTAATGAAATAAAAGGATCAGGCGTTAATGAAAAAAATATTATAGTATTTGATTTAGAAGGGAAAAGTGGAGAAGGTATTACAACAAGATTGTCTTTAGAAAAAAGACTTAATAAACTAATCAAAGATGATGAAAAGTATTATATATTTATTGACGAAGTGCAACGAATCAAAAAGTTTGAAGAAGCTATTGCTTCTGTTAGGGTTAGTTTTAATTGTTCATTATTTGTTACTGGAAGTAATTCTAAGATGTTACATGGTAAAATGCAAGATCGTTTAACTGGTAGAGCAAAAGAGTTTGAAATTTATCCTTTTACTTATAATGAGACATTAGAATACAAGAAAGTAAATAATATTAAAATTCTAGAAAATGAGTTTGAGAATTTTATAGAATATGGCGGTATGCCTCAACGATTTGAAGAAGTTGATGAAAATGGGATTCGTGAATATTTATTAGGGCTATATTATTCGATAATAGACAAAGATGTTTATTTTGTTCATAAGAAGATTAGTAAAAAAGATTTTATGAATATTTCAAAATATATAATTTCAACAACTGGTAAAACTTTTTCAGCATTATCGATAGCAAAATATTTAAAAAACTCGTTACCTAGTGATGAACAAAAAAAATTTTCTGAAACTGTTAATAATTATGCAAAGTATTTAGAAGAATGTTACTTTATTATGGAATGCAAACCATATTATTTAAAAGGAAAAGAAGCATTAAATGGGACAAAAAAATATTATGCAATTGATAGTGGCCTGAGAAATGCTTTAGGAAATATTATTGAATTAGATGATACATTTGCTTTAGAAGGTATTATTTATAATGAATTATTATATCGTGGATATGAAGTTAGATATGGTAAAATGATAGATGGAGAAATTGACTTTGTTGCAATTAAAGGAAAAAAGAAATGTTTAATTCAAGTAGCATATTCAGTAGATACTGAAAAAGCATATAATCGTGAATACGGAGCATTTGATAAAATTAATGATTATTCTCCAAAGTATGTAATGACTTTGGATAAAAAAGATACATCTACTAATGGTATTACTCATATTAATATTATTGATTTTTTAACAAATAAAGTTGATATTAACCTTTCATAATCGTTGGAATAATTGTAATTTTATTAAGATTCCAACGATAAATTTAAAAGTGATATACTTGTCATTAATTTTTTTCGTATTTTTTTGAATTTTAAAAATACGTTTGCAATTATTTACACCAAACATGTAAAATCAGTTTTTAGTAAAAAAACAAAAATTTGGATTTAATAAAACTCTAAAATAAAAAAATCATAGATGATTAAGAAAAATATTTATAATGTTTATGATACTTTCTTTTTGCTGAAAATATTCAAAAGATATATCAAGTACAATTTTTAAATGTGAAATAATTATATTTTATTTCTCCAGAGATGATTATGCATCTGGTACATTTTTTTCTGACCAAACTGGTTGATTTTATCTTGACACTTTCAAGTGCAAGTTATTGCAAAAAATGAGGACAAACAATGGAGTTTAAGATGGACAAATACCTTGAAGTAAAAGAAAATGGTTTCCCAAAGGTAATAATTGGTATAAGAAGATGCGGTAGATTTTATTTATTGGATACAATTTATAGAGAATATTTCAACATGATGAGGACATGATTAAAAAGTTCGCCTCCGAATCATTCATCAAATATCAAACCATGATTGCTTATTAGCTAGTTAACATTGCAACTTTTTAATAAAAAGGAAAAAATGACACGATAACTATGAAATGAAAGTTATTTAGAATTTTAGTGTAATAATGTAATTGTTGATGTTAATTATCTAAGAAACTCAATTTGTAATTATCCTTATGCAAAAAATAGAATCATTTGTAAAACATAAAATAACATTACTCTTTTATATTTGTCCTCAATAAGCTAATAATAATTGTAGAACAAAATATATATGAAGAATACTTAAATGAAAATGAATAAAAAACTCACATGTGTTATTTGTGAGTTTTAATTTATAAATCTTTATCTTTCTTTTCCCAACTATGAGAATTACCAGTAGTGTTGATATAATTTTGATCTAATTCATCAACTTTCTTTATATAAGAAGTATCTTTTAAATCATTACTAATTGCAGTGATATAATTTTCTTTATCTAATTTAATTTTGAATTTAAATATTTTATCACCTTTTTTAGTTATTTTTTTGTCATTATGGATTAAAGTGACTTCTTTTTGATTAGTGTAAACTGTTATTATTGCTTTATTACCTGTTCTATTAATAAATCTTTTGCTTGCTATATGAATAAATGGTTCTTTTGACCAATATGCTTTATAAACATAAAATGCATCTTTTTTAATTTTACGATCAAAAGTTACTAAACCTTTATGATTCCTACCTGGCTCACCGCCTTGATCTCTACCATCAGAAGCAAAATCAAACATATTCCAAACATGAGTAGCCCACATATATGGGTGTCTAGCAAAACATTTTACTAAATATTCATGATATTTTGCTTGGTATTCTTCACTATTATCACCAATTTTTGGTTTGTTTGAATGGAGATTTGGCATACCTTCTGCTCCATATTCAGAATAACCAATACATCTATTTGGATAAACAAAATGGAAGAAATTAAGCCATACATCATTTAAGAATAATCCTGGTACATACCAACCTAAATATAGATTCCATGAAACTAAATCTGTTATATGAGCAAGTTTGTTGAATGGACCACACATAGCAAAACATGCTAAAGCAGTTTTTCTATTTGGATCGAGAGAATGAACTAAATTATTTAATTTTATATGATGATTAACTAATTTTTTCTTATCTGCTTTGAACATAGTTATTTCATTTGATATACCCCAAACTAAAATTGAAGGGTGATTATATTGTTGATAAACTAATTCTTTTAATTGATTTTCAATATTTTCTTCACCATGTTCCATATATTTAGATATATAAGGTACTTCTGCCCAAACAACTAAACCATATTTATCACATAAAGATAAGAAGTAATCATCATGTTGATAATGAGATAATCTTAATGTATTAGCGCCTATATCTAAAATTAAATTCATATCTTCATCTTGATCTTCTTTAGTAATTGCATTGCCAACATTTAAGCGATCTTGATGTCTAGCAACACCACGTAAAGGATATAATTTACCATTTAAAAAGAAACCTTTTTTAGGATTAAATTCATAACTTCTAAAACCAAAATGATGTTCTATTTCATCAAGAACAACACCATTATCCATTAATTTTGCTTTTGCTAAATATAAATATGGATCTTCTAGTCCATTCCATAAATGAGGATTATCTATTGTAATTTGTTCTTTATTTGATAATGTATATAATAATTCTTTTTCTTGATTATAAATTTCAATAACGATATCTTTATTGGATTTAGTAAATGCTTGTATAGTTAATAAACCTTTATTATCTTTCATAATTGGATCTATTTTTAAAGGTAAAGCACCAAAAAAATCATAATCAAAATGTTCTTTTTCTAAAATTAATAAATTAACATCACGATAAATTCCACCATAAAAAGTAAAATCAGCTTTTTGAGGATAAACTGTATCATTAATAGAATTATCAACTTCAACTTTTAATATATTTTTATCTTTTAAATAAGAAGTAATATTGAATCTAAAAGTAGAATAACCATTATCATGTGTACCTACTAATTGATCATTAATATATACTTTACTAGATGCATTAGCGCCTTTAAATTCAAGATAAATATCTTTTTTATTTAAATCATATTTATTTTCAAATTCATATAAATATGTTAAAGTTCCACGATAATAATCATCTCCACCATCTTGACCATCAATATTATTCCATGTATGAGGTAAGTTGATTTTATTTTGTTTGTTATTTTGATCTATAAATATCCAATTTTTGTTAATGTTAATTATTTCTTTCATATCTTTATTATACTTTCTTATATAAATAATTATAAGATAAAAAATTATCGATTTACATTGCATTAATTTTGTGAAAATATTGCAAAAAGTATAAATTATAAATGTATTAAAAATATATTTTTAGCGAATGAGTTTCTAAAAGTTGTTTAATTACATTTGCAAAAGAATTTAATTAATATATTGATTTATATGATTTAAATAAAAAAAAATTAAAGATTCATTTTAATATAATAATTTATAATAAAAAATTAAATTTAATATTATTTAAAA
>URVS01000025.1 GCA_900551385.1 uncultured Mollicutes bacterium
AATACTCCAAATTCACCTGTAATATGTTCAATATTCTTATTTATCAAGATGCCATACCAAACCTGTGAACAATCAATCCATTGTGGATAATGAAACAAATGTAAACTTAACATCATTAACACCGCTATACCTTGAACGAAAGCAGTCTTTTTACTATCAAAATCAATATCTATTCTCATCATTATCTCCCATTGCTTCTGCATATTAATCACTAAATAACATTTAGATATAAAATAACTTAAAAATTAAATATTTTTAATTAAATAACTTATAATACCTTTTATCTAAAAATCCACATATTTTTTTTACAGGCATACTATTAATAAATATACTCTCCATACATCTTTTTCTTATAATTTCTAAAATCATTACTATAATAAATAATACTACTACAATCGTAAGTGTATATAAAATATAAAACTCACTATTAATTAAGCTATTAACTTTAAAGATTTTATTCCATAATATATCATACCATCCCGGTACTTGATGAAATATATATACAGCAAATGTAGATGCACTTATATAGTTAATTACTTTATTTTTAAATGATTTAAAATTTAAAACAGCCAAAAATAAAAATATTGAAATTATAAACGCTGGCACTGATTTAAAATCAAATAAGCATTGTGCCAATAGTCTATGTGTAATTTTTAAAATTTTATAATTAGATATATAACTATTCATTTCATTCAAAAACATAACACCACTTGCCAATAAAAAATACATCACAAATGCTGATAGTATTAGTTTTTTAGAATTAAATTTTTTATATTCACAATTTTTTTTCAAATAATACACTACAAAATAAATAAAGAAAAACCACGTAATATTACATAATGTAGTGTCTTGAAAAGGTGATAAAGTTGAATATACAGAAATAAATATAAACTGTAAAATACAGAATAATTTTAATTTATTAGCAGTTAATAATTTACATATTTCATTTAAAAGTGGTGCAAAAATCAAAAGAATAATGTAAATACTTGCAAACCATAATCTCTTTCCAAAAACAGGAAATAAACATAATATCACATTTTGAAGATTATTAAAATGAGGACATAAAACAAAAATAACTACTTCTATTGTAATTGAATAAACAAATACCTCTGCCCATAACTTAACGATTCTTATAGAGTTAAACTCTTTATCAATCATAAACCAAATCCCTATAAACAAAAATAAGTTAACCGATATTCTACCTAAATTTCCTAAATAATTCACAAAAAATCTATTCAGCATTAAATCAGAGGCAACATCTCCTGACTGCGATAAAATATGTCCTAATATAATAAATATTATAGCGACAATGCGTACAAGTTCAAATCTACTGTCTCTAACTTTCATAATCCAATCCTTTACCATGCATTAAAAATAAAACTATAATCAATAGCAATTACCATTTAAACAAAAACATATTCTACCAACTTACACACATTTCTATTCCCGTATATTTTCCAATTATAGGGTGCTCTGAGTCTAATGTTTCCATTATAGAATATCTGCCGTCACTAGTAACTTCTAAAAATAATGTAGAACCATATTGGACTGACACACTGGATGATAACTGAATGGTATTTTTTAAATCTTTCTCTAAATACCTATACATTATTTCATGATTTTTCTTAATATCATCTAATGATAACTCTCCCGATGCTCCCAACCAAAAAATAATCCGCTCTCTTTTAGACAATTTAATATCAATATAATCATTAACTTCATCTTCTTTTACAACTTCTTGTAAAACACTTTTTATATCACTTAACTTTTGTATATCTTCTTGCTCTCTTTTAATTTCATTGTTTTTTATTATACTGTTTATTGCAAAAGTGCTTGTTAAACCCAAAATTGTTATAATACTTATAAAAATTAATACATGTATTTTATTCATCTAATCTATACTCCTCTTTTACAATTATATGCACTCACAATTAAAGCTTTATAATTCTGCAAATACTGTTGAATGCAATATTAACCATATTTTCAACTCTACTTATAATTCTTTTTATATTAATTATTTTAAATAAAAATCTTCTCCACCAATCTAACGCATCTAATAAAATAAAAATAACTGCAACTATTATTAAATCTGCAAATAATAACTCTATTGTATTTAATCGTAGCAGATTAACAAATGAATTTTTCCAAAAATTTTGCCATATCAATGGATGTACATGAATTAAATATACACTAAATGAACCTTCTGCAAAAAAAGTTATTATTTTTATTCTATTGATTTTCAATTGTTTGAAATACAACAATAAATATATAGAGGCAAACACTACAAATGGACTTGTATATATAAACCATATATTCCCGCCGTCCGTGTTACCATTTAAATAACAAAATATTATTTTTATAGCAAATGAAATTAATGAGAATACTATATAATTTAATATACATTTACTTCTGCTTTTTACAATATCGCATCTTTTTATATAAGCTCCAATCATATACATGTACATAAACCATATAAAACTACAACCATTATTAGTAAAAAATAAATCAATATCAACAACCGTTGGAATCACTGATAAAATTATTCCAAAGACTATTACAACTTTTTTAAAATTATCAATATCAATTATTTCTATTATTTTATTCAATAATGGAATAGAAAAAAACAATGCAAAATATTGAGTAAAATACCAGTATTGAAAGCTACTAACCGGTATAATCATAAAAACAAATTGCTTTAATCCAACAAAGTCAGGATACACTGCATATACAATAACTGTGATCAAAACCGTATAATATACTACCTGTAACCACAAATTAATAAGCCTACTCATTCTAAAAATAATTTTATAACATACATATCCCGTTATCATTGCATAGCAATTAACACTGACCAAACAGAAAGCTTTAATTAAATGAGCAACTAAAAAATTGGTACTCATAAACTCTGTATTACTTATTATTCCTCCATATGTATATGAGTGCATAATCATTATTAATAGCATAGATACTATTCTTAATGTATCTATGCCATAATTTCTCTTATTTTCCATTACTATTTCCTCTTATTGAGTATTTCAACTATAATTTCTTTTTCCTTTATAAAAACATAAACGAAAAATAATATTGCTCCCCCCCATCTAATATACCACATTTTTTCAAATACATAAAAACATACTACACCGATTGCAATAAGCAATATTGGTTTTATAAATAATTTTATATCAAATAAATCTTTTTCTATCTGTTTCGCACTAATATAATGCAGTATAAATGAAATTAAATAAGAACCTAACGTTGTAAATGCTGCTGCTACATATCCGTATCTTGGAATAAATATATAATTCAACACTAAATTCATTACTGCAGCAATCATTGTATTAATTGCTATTGTTCTTGTTTTTTTATAATAATGTTCAATATTTACATAAAGCGAATATGCATATATTACATAATTAGCCAATACAATTGGAGGGATTATAATACTACCAACCATATATTCCTTTGTAGCTAATATTTTTAATACCTCCTCAGCAAATAACAAAATAAACACCATTGCATAAGTCATTATATTCATATACAATTTAGCTTTTTCATTAATCTGCTCTATATCTCTTTCTTTTAGTCTTAATACAAACCATGGTATCCATACACCTTCAATTGATGAAATAATAACCGATGCTATCATACTAAAATTATATATTAAACTATATATTCCGGTTTGAGCTGCTCCTGCATAGCTCGTTATCATTATTCTATCTGATTGTGATAAAATATTTAGAGATATACTATGTAATATTAATGGAAGCGAAATAGCTAATGCATATTTGCAATATTCTTTATTTAATCTTACCCCACCGTTACGATAGACACCAATTATAATAAATAGTGCAATTATAACCGTAATCAATGCTGTTGGAACTATTTTACCCAAATACAAATTATTTTTCATTATAAAAACAATTAAAATGACTGATACTACTGTTGATAAAAAATTAGGTAAAATTAATATCAATGTTCTAAGTTTATACCTATACTTCATCATCAGATACATACTATAATCTTCTATAATTGCGGTAAATAAGCTCTGTGCCAAACATAATATAACTATACCAATATTTGTATTAATTCTTATAAAAACACACACCGATAGAATTAATACTGATAAAAACATTCCTACAATCAAGGTCAAACTGATAATAGAGGATAAAAAATCATCAATCTTTTCTTTAAAATCTACAAAAGCAACTCTTATACTATTTTGTAATGACATCCCTAGTATCATTGATAGTATTCCTACCCATGAAGAAAATGTATTAATAATACCATAATCATATGCCGTTAAAATTCTTGTATATATTATTATTGTTAAAAATGCAATCCCCTTATTAAACAAATTACCTACCAGATAATATGTTCCCGTTTTTGCATAATCTTTACTTTTCATATTTTTATCTTTTCTCCTTGAGAACATCCTCTAAATTTTTTCGTTTAAAAACTTCTAACATTCCTCCTCTTGTACAGTTATATATCTTTAATCCATTATGTTTATCTATATACTGCTTTGCCGCCTTAAAACCTGCTGTCATTCTCATTTCTAATTCTCCCGGTACTTCCACAAAATGCCCATGATCAATAAATCTCTTTCTCTCTTGCTTGTAATTACAATCCACACCCAATAAATAGATTTCATTAAACCCCATATACGCCGCTAACTGAATCATAATATATGTTACAGTATTACTATCATATAATAATCTACTTGCATTATTGCTAAATCTAGCTGTATAAATATTCTTATATAAAGTTTCATACCAATGATAATATTTATCAATAGGTAGTACATTCCAATCTTTTTTTCTGTTTTCACTTTTATCTATTTTCTTAGATACAAAAACATTATTATTTCTTATTAAATCTGTTGAATCCTTTAATTTTTGATAAACATCATAATCTACAACTCCAAAATATGTTGGTCTAAAATCTGTTTTATCGTATGATAAACATATTGAATTAACGCCGAATGTTATTTCATTCTTTATCTTATCTAAATCTTCATATGTTAAAGATGGTCCTGTCGCTACAATAAAGCACCGTTCTCCTGCATGAATATTTTTAAATTTTCTAATATTTTTGTATCTTTTATTTCCAATCCCAATAACTCTTATGTAAGAAGAAATTTCCTTTGCAAACCATATCATTTTATATTGTACATATCTTATCAATAATAATATCTTATATAAAGCTTTATTATTATGTACAATCTTTTTTAATTTTTCTTTCGACATAAACTCACCTCATATAATACTTGCCAACCAAATAACTTATAATAAATCGCATTATTTTTAATGTTCTATCGTAAACCAATTTTTATTAATATTTTAATTAATTGTTTTTTTATAAAGAACCAAAATTTTCTTAAAGGCTTTACGAATATATTTAATACTAAAACATTTTTCATGTTTTTTTCATATGGCGTTTCTTTAGTATATTTATAATACAATCTGTTTAATTCACCTATATATCCTATATTCCATGGTTTATCAAATTGAGCTCCTGCAAAATGAATAATAACAGCATTATCTGTTTTTTCTTTATAATCTAACTCTTTTTTAAATAATGTTGGAATAAAATTATATTTACATACATCTACATATTCAATATAATTATAATACATTGCATTTATTACATCCTGATCCTCATGTTTTATTACAGAGTTATTGTCTGATAAATATTGCAAGATATCTCGTATTCTTACAATATTTCTAAAATTTTGAACATTAATTAAAAGTACTCCTGAATTAATATACTTTTTATCCCTCGGAATATTAAGTCTTGTATATCTATCTAATTCTATATCTTTACTAACTTTATCAATACATCCTACAAATACTGTTTCTTTTTTAAAATTGTAGTTATATAATTTATCAATTGATTCTTTCACTATTAAATCAACATCCAAATATAAAATTCTTTTTATATTATTGTCTTTTATTAATTCTGACAATAGCAATCTATAATAGGCTTCTTTTGTAACATGTGTATTTATCACTGCATCTTTAAAATAATTATCTTTAACTACACATGGTATAAATTTCACTACTCTTTTTTTATTATATTTATCACATATATTTCTAATATCCTGTATATCATCTGCATTCAAAGATGAATGAAAGAGATAAATATTAAAATCATTATTAATATTACTTTGAAATAAAGAATTCAACATAATACAAGCTTGAGATACATATTTTTCATTTGCACTAATTAAAATATTCATAATTTCCCTTTCTTACTCTCTTTAAATCAAACCATATACTATATCTAACCGTATATTTTTAAATTATTTTTCTTATTACATATTATTTGAAAAGCAATCATAATAACGATGTTTTCAGAACTATACAATGTTGCCAACCCATGACTTACAAATATATTCATCACACACCACATCACAATAAAAACAAAATATAGTTTATTATTCAATTCTGCAAATATTTTTTTACTATAAAACAAGAATTTAATCCATGTATATACTCCAACTATCCCAATACTTGCAAGTATTGTACTAAATGAACCATGTGAATTTGTCGCATTAATACCTATCCCTAATAACGGTCTTTTTAGTAATAGTTTTAATGTTCTAATACTACTTACCATTCTTACTCTGCTTGAAGCATATGGAATTAAACGAACATCTATATTACTAAATATATATTTCAAGTTTTCCTGTATATCAACTATTCTGCTACCATAATAGGAGCTACTGTATGTATCATCTAGTGTAGATGATAAAATAACTGCCAATACTACAATACCAATTAATTCAATTATATATAATATTTTTCTTTTTTTATTATTTTCATCTAATAATCTATATAATATATACATGCCAATTAAAAAACCTATAAATAATACCGAACTAAATGACATAGTTAAAGCAATCAACCCTAACGTAAATAAAACCCATATCTTATATGTGCCTTTAATAATATTAAGCCCAATAAAAACTAATGCTGTAACATATAACGCATATGCAAAATGTGCTGATTCGGAACTTAACCCCGATAATTTATAAAATCCACCTCTGAGTTCCATTTGAAGTAACCCAGTTGAACTCTTTCCAAAAATACCATCTATCATATTTACAGTATTTATTTTAATTACATTCTTTAATACAAACTCTACAATTCCATATAGTACAATTATTTTACACCAATCCCCAGTTTTGTATAGCAAAGTGATATAATCTTTTTCTTTAAATAGTGATATAACACATATTAAAATTATAATAAATACTCCCACCTGCACTAATGACTCTATATTATTAGACGATAATTGCGGATAATTCATTACTGCCTTTCTTCTCCAATAATCATCCCATAACACATCCCCTGTAATAATCATTTCCTTCAATGGTCTTATGAATAAAAAAAGTAATCCTAAAACTATTGTGAAAAAAAAAGCAATACCATTCATCAATATCTTCTTATGCACACTTTTGTTTTTTATCAATAATATTATAGAGAACATTATTAATATTATTTCAAGAAACCATACAAATCTTACACTTGTATTACCTAATTTAATAAAATATCCTACTTCTATATGCATATATGTGAATATAAATATTGCCATAATATTTATATATATTTCTTTTAAGCTTTTATTTGTAAAAATAATATATAAAATTATACCGATTAATACATAAGCAAATATACTCATTCCTTACTTATTTCTCCTTTAAAAACTTTAATATATTGTAATGCTGTTTTTTCCCACGTAAAATCCTTTTTTCTATTCATACTATATTGCTTAGCTTTCTGATAAAATTCTTTATTATCATATAACATATTTAATATTTCATTTAACTGTTTATAATTGTGTGTTTCAAATCTCAATTTTGACATCTGAACTATTTCTTTCAAAGATGAATTATCTGCAACAACAACAGGAATATCCATCTGCATTGCCTCTACAACCGGAATTCCAAATCCTTCATATAATGAAGGCATAACAAATACATATGCATTCTTTAATAAATAAGCTTTTTCCTGATCAGTAACGTAATTCAAATAATACACGTTATCCATATTATTTATTCTTTGCTCTATCTGTTCGCATTTCCATCCTATTTTACCGCATATTACCAAATCCATTTTATCATTTAAATTATAAAATGCATTCAATAAAACATCAATATTTTTTCTTGGCTCTATTGTACTTATAAACAAAATATACTTTCTATTTGTAAATTTATATTTATCAATTAACTCATCATGAATTTCCTCTTTTTTCATTTCATAATTATCATCATTTCCGGCAATGTATATTACATGAGTTTTTTTGTCACCCATAATGTCTTTATATTCATGTGTTAAAACCTTTTTAGTATAATTAGAAACACACACAATATCATCTGCCATTCTAACCGATGACTTAAACATTAAATCTGATATTAATCTCACCTTGAAATCAACAGTTTTAGGGAACAATTTGAAAGATAAATCATGTATCGTTAATACTGTTCTACAATTTAATCTTTTAGGAATAAAATGCTGTGTTCCCCAAAAAACATCTAATTTAATATTATCTTTTTCTAATTTCTTATGTAACTTCAAAAAATAAAAAAAACTTTTCTTAATCACCTTTCCATATCCATAAATATATTTTTTGACATTTTTATAATTTGATATGTCAAAATATATCTCTTTATCCGATATTAAATAGTATATATTTTTCTGATCCAGCTCCAATATATTTTTAAGCGTATACTCCAGGAAATATCCTATACCAGATTTTTTTTCTATTAAAGGTCTTGCATCAATGCCAATATTCATACTACAACGCTCCCAATATTCCAACTAATTTTTTTGCTGATTTTTCCCAAGAATATTTATCCAAGATTTTTTGTGCATCTTCAACATTTTCCTCAAGAATTTTTTCCAAATTATAATTATATTTATACGGATTCACATAATATGCTGATTTCTCATAAACCTCTTTCATACATGGAGTATCCGAAATAATAATTTTTGCTCCTACACTTAACGCTTCCATTGGTGTTATCCCAAATCCTTCATATAATGTTGGAAAAATATATGCCTTACACTTTGACATTAGAAACTTAGCTTCAGAATCAGTTATGTAACCTATATATTTTATGTTTTTATGCTCATTCATTTCTTCACTATTAGAAAACATACTTAATTTACCACCTGCTACAACAAATAATTTTGAAGGATTACATTTTGCAACATTTACTATCCACTTTAGATTTTTATTAGGGGATAAAGTTGATAAAGAAAAATAAAAATCCTGTCGAATAATATCTTTGAACTTTTCGCCACTCTGTTCATCTATTTCTACTTTTTCAAAATGCTGCCACGCATTGCTAACCACATCTATTTTATTTTTATCTATACCTAAATATTTCTCTATTTCTAATTTTGAAAACTCCGATACTGTTAAAATCTTTTTGGCTTTCACAACACCATTTAACATAAATATTTTATTTCTCAACAAATATTTCTTACTATAAAATTCTGGATGAGCACATGTTGCCATATCATGAATAACAACTATGCATTTCCTATTATAAAAGAGAGGTGCTGGACATGAAAGACAAATTCCTATTGCATTATTTTTAATTAAATATTTCATGTAATCATATTGCTGCCATATTTTTTTTGATTTTTTACCATATTTAATTACTTTTAATCTTTTAAATGCAATATTAGTATTTTCATACTCTGGAATTAAAACTTCTATATCTAGGGCATATTCTATATTATCAAGTGCTTTTAACAATTCTATTCCATATCTTTGTACGCCTGTTATCTTTTGAGTTAAAAAAATTCCGTTTATAACATATTTCATATTTTCACCCCGTTTATTCATTATCTATTGTTTATTTTCCTCAAAAAGGCTATAATTTTCATTTTCCACGGTATATTAATATTGCACATTATTGAAACAAGTATTTGTTTTTTATTTCTATTATCTTTACCCCAAAATTCATTGTTACCATTTGCCAGCATGTAATATTCACTAAATATATCTTTATATGGATATTTGCTATTATAATACCAAGGTCTCGCATACATAAAACCACCTGTCATATGCAAAATAGTATGTTCTGATTTTGACTCATCATATTCTTTTTTAGTATAATAATTACTGCTATTTCTATAAATGACATATTCTTCATACTTAAAGCCTAAGCACTGTGAAACCACATTATACTTCATCGGTAAAACTTTTATGCTATCTCTCATTACAACATTAATCACATCTTGATCAGGATATTTAAAACAACTACCTCTTTTATTAACAAGATCAACAAATTCTTTTTCAATATTTATATCTCTTAATTTATTTAGATTAAATAATAAAACTCCTGAATTTATGTACGGATGCCCTATTCCAAGTCCGATTTTTTCTTTATAGTTATCATCCATACAATCTAAAACCCCGGCGACATTATATTCTGTAATATCCTCATTCCATAAATCACATATGTCATCACATATTATAGTATCACAATCCATATACAATATTTTTTCTATATCATTAGGCAACAACTCAGTCAAATAAAGCCTGACAAACGCCACCATAGGCCATTCATTAGATGTTCTTATTTTACCTCTCATTCTATTTATACAATTTGAAGCATCAATAAAAATAAGATTTTGAACATATTTGTATTCATATACCTTTTTTTTATTATATTTTTATTTTTTTCTGATATATCATCATCTATAATATATAGGCTGATCTTCTGCTCTGTATTTTCCAACAAACTTACTATTGATGTCAACATTATAGAAATGAATTTGTTATTACTTGCATATAATATATTCATAATACTAATTATCCTTTTATAAATATTACATTTTATGAATTATTTCTACCAAATTACGTTTAAACTGCTCAATTGTAAAATCCTCCAGCACCCTTTTTCTAGCATTGTTGCCATAAACTTTACATAATTCTTTATCTTTTCCCAACTTATTTATTGCTTTTGCGTAATCTTTACAATCAGCATTTTTACATTCAATTCCAGTAACGCCATCTAAATTAACGTAATTGACACCACTACCCGGTATCGTAAATGTAACTGCTGGTTTCCCAAAATACATTCCCTCAGCTAATGCAATACCAAATGCCTCATTTTTAGTCACTGATGGAAAACAAAATACATCACATGCCATAAAGTATGCTATTAAATCTTTATCTGACAACCTTCCCAAAAATTCCACTTTATCGTCATCTTTTGCAATCGTTTTTAACTGTTCTGTTAATGGTCCGTTTCCACCTATACAAATTTTAAAGTTATCATCTAAGAAAGCTGCGCTTTTGACAAGATATTCCATTCCCTTATACGGAACATGCCTGCCTACTGCAAGACATAGCACTTTATCTTTATACTTCTCTCTCAACTCTACTGCACATTTTTTTATACTTTCTGTTACATTTAATCTCTCTGTATT
>URVS01000026.1 GCA_900551385.1 uncultured Mollicutes bacterium
AGTCTGCTTTTTTGCGCTCGATCAGGTAATCAATACCGTACAGAGCAACACGACGGTAGTCGCCTACGATACGTCCGCGTCCGTATGTATCCGGAAGTCCTGTGATGATCTTGTTGTGACGGGCTTTCTTCATCTCCGGTGTGTAGATGTCGAATACTCCCTGGTTATGTGTTTTATGATATTTTGTAAAGATCTCTTTCAATCTTTCATTCGGCTCATAACCGTAAGTTGTACAAGCCTTTACTGCCATGTTAATACCACCGTAAGGCATAAACGCTCTCTTAAGCGGTTTGTCTGTCTGAAGTCCGACAACTTTCTCCAGGTCTTTCATGCTCTCGTCGATATATCCCGGGCCGTATGCTGTAAGACCGGATACAACTTCTGTCTCCATGTCAAGAACGCCGCCTTTTGCACGTTCCTCTTTCTGCAGCTCCTGAAGTCTTCCCCACAGTTTATCTGTTGCCTCTGTAGGTCCTTCCAGGAATGATTCGTCTCCGTCATACGGTGTGTAGTTCTCCTGAATGAAATCGCGTACATCTACAGAATTTTTCCAGTTCTTTCCGGAAAATCCTGCCCACTGATCAAATTGTGCCATAATTTGAAAGCCTTCTCTGAAATCTTAATAAATTTATTCGTTTCATACCGAAGCACATCATCTGCGCTTTCGGTTCATGCAATGAGCGGTTAAACAGTCCAAATGATATCGTAATTTGTATCTCATTGCCACATGCGCTAGTATAACATCACCCGAAGGAAAAAACAACCATTATAACGAGAATCCTTCTCAAAAACGCCTTTGTTCTTGATTTAGTACAATTTTGCCTGTATACGCTCTTATATTTACTATATATTGTGTTTGTTAAATCATTATCATACTTTCAGTAGCGGTACTTTTTCTTCTCCTTTATTAAAAATATAATTGTCACCGCCAAAGCCATCGTTTCTGCAGCCAAAACGGACGTCCACACTCCGTCGATACCGATAATCAGAGGAAGGAAACATACTGCCGCCACCTGAAACAAAAACGTTCTCAAAAACGAAATAGCCGCCGACACAAATCCGTTATTCAATGCCGTAAAGAAAGAAGACGCCCATATGTTGATTCCCATAATCAAGAACGAAAAAGAAAACAGGCGGAATCCGCGAACGGTCATCAAAAGAAGCTCTTTATCATAATTTACAAAAATCCTGACAAGAGGCATTGAAAGTATCTCCGCCGCTATCGTCAGTACAATTCCCGCTACAATCAAAATATTTTTACTTTTCCTGTATAAATTATGAAGCTCTGCGTCATTCCCCGCTCCGTAATGATAACTTACAATCGGAGCGCTTCCGACCGAATATCCCATAAAAACCGCAACGAAGATAAAATTCACATACATAATGACTCCAAACGCAGCCACACCGTCTGCACCTGCAAGTTTCATCAACTGAAAGTTATAAAGAATATTCACAAGAGACGTCGACAAATTCGTCACCATTTCCGACGAACCGTTCATGCATGTTTTCAGAAGAATATCTTTATACAGTTTCGTTCTCCAAGTGATCCGCAGCCCATTGCGGCTTCCTTTCGCAAAAAAGAAAAACGGCGCGATCCCTCCTACGATCTGTCCCATTCCTGTAGCGATCGCAGCTCCTGCCACTCCCCACTCAAATACTGCGATAAACAAGTAATCAAACACAACGTTCGTCAGTCCGGCCGCAATATTGATCTTCAGGCTCAAAACCGGCTCTTCCGCGGCAACGAGAAAGCTTTGAAACATATTCTGCAAAATAAACGCCGTCTGCGTCGCAAAAAGAATTCTTCCGTATACGATGCAATGTTCCAAAAGTTCGCCATCCGCTTTGAGCATCCGGGCAATTTGCGGCGTAAAGATAAAACAGATAACCGAAAAAATAACGCTGACGATAATACCGAAATAAAGAATCATCGAAAAATATTGATTCGCTTTTTCCTTCTTACCTTCCCCAAGCGTTTTTGCTACGATGGCGCTTCCGCCTGTTCCGAGCATAAATCCGATTGCTGCGATTCCCATAGATACCGGCCAGATCAGATTTGTCGCCGCAAATGGCATTTTCCCGACATAGTTTGACACAAAAAGTCCGTCTACAATACTGTACATCGACGTACAGATAAGCATAAGAACTGTTGATATTGTAAAGCGAATCAGTCTGCGGTATGTAAAGTGATCCGAAAGCTGTATGTTCATAATCTTAATTCTCCTAC
Organism: uncultured Mollicutes bacterium; assembly: GCA_900551385.1. Lineage (GTDB taxonomy): Bacteria > Bacillota_I > Bacilli_A > RFN20 > CAG-449 > CAG-449. The sequence continues at coordinate 2,228 of URVS01000026.1, forward strand.
CTTTTGTCTGAAAATTTCCATATATTTTGCATTCAAACGTAAAAGTTTCTTTCTCTCCTCTTCTGTCATATGCATAAAAACGCCTGCCTCTGCCTCCATCACGGGAATGATCTTTTGTTTTGCCATCGCTTTTCCTTTTTCGGTCAAAACAATCTGCTTGTCATGCCCTTTGCCGCTTTCCAATACAACGCAGCCGTTTTGCACTAATTTTTTCACCGAAGAATTCACTGTCTGCCGACTGATAGAATACTGTTTTGCGATTTCCCTCTGGCAGCAACCGTCTTCAAACTCTACGATACTATACAGCACAATAAAGTCAGTGTCCGATATTCCCGCTTTTACACATATTTCATGGTAGATACTCTCCATCTCCCGATAGATCCTGTTGTTCTCTTTTAATTCTCTCGACTGCGTATAATTCATGCCAAACCTCGCTTCCTATTTTCTTTCATTTATCCTTACACATCTTTTTTCTTTATTATTAATTAATGATACAGCATTAATAGCGTTATCTAAAATATTACCAAAAAAAGAATATAATTCACCTTCTTTTATAAAAGATAAATCGCATTGACTAACCATACAAGTTAATACAATACCTTTTTCATTACATAATAAACTTTTTTCAGTTAAAATAATATCTAATACTTCATTACCTGTATTAATATTTGCATCATAAATAGAAATTGTTTCTTGTATTTCTTTAACAAATTCTTGATTAATTTTACCTTTTACAGCATATTCATTTATTTGATGCTTTAAATCATGACACTTTAAATTAATTAATTTTATATTTTCTTTTTGTAAATCATATTGTTTTTGGCTATGCCTAAGAGCTTCTTGCATAATAGCCATTTCATTTGACATATCTTTTGTATTAATTAAATTATATTCAATATAAAAAACTAAAGCACAACATAAAATATTATAAAAATATAACATTCTATCTTTAAATACATTATCTGTTGAATATGTAACAATCGCATTAATAACAATATCTACTATCAAAATTAAACCAGTAAATAGTAATAATGTTGTAGATTTAAATTTAATAGTTTCTGCAGTTTTAAGTTTTGAAGCAAATAATATATATCCTCCCCAATAACAGAATAAAAATATATCTAAATATGATAAAATAATTATTATTGTCCTTTGATCAAAATTAGCAAAATCTAATGGATTAGAACTATATGGATCATTTGAATTAATCCAACCAAATGTAGAAAAAATCAAAACATATATTCCATAAGCAAAATGTCTAATTGTATATGACGCTATTGCACAAAAGAAAGCATAACTCCATGAAATATTAAAAACAAATTTTAAATGAAAAAACGCTACAACGAATAATATAATAAACATTATAGTAGAATACCAACTAGTATAAGCATATTTAAGTGGTAAAGGATATAATGCACTTATAGCTAGTGAAAAAATCCATGCACCAATAACTCTTAAGATAAAATGTTTCTTTTTTTTCATTCTAAAAGCAAATAAATATTCACTAATCAAAAGTTCAATCATGAATAATATTTTATAAAAAAACAACATGCTCATAATGAGCCGCTTCCACATTTACAAAGATATTTAGCTAAAGAAGAGCAAAATTCTTTTCTTTTTGGAGCGGATATTTGTAAACTATCATTGCCCACTACCACCATATTATTATTTATTTCTTTAACAAATCTTAAATTAACTAAATAACATTGGTTACATAAAGCAAAACTATCATCACCAATTTCTTCAAACACTTTTTTTAAAGTACCACTAGCAGTAACATTTTCTTTCTTTAAATGATAAATTAAAACATGTTTATTTACTTCAACATATAATATATCAAATATAGAAACAACCCTTCTTCCACCTTGATAATTAATAACTATCTTTTTATTTTGATTACTTAATAAACTCTTAAAAATTCTTTTTAATTTAATAGCAAAACTATAATAATTAAAAGGTTTAACAATAAAATCATAAGCATTAACTGAATATCCATTAACTGCATATTGCATAAGATTAGTCACAAAAACAATCATGACGTTTTTATCTTTTTCTCTTAATTTAATAGTAGCGTCCATACCATTTATTCCTGGTAATTCTATATCCATAAAAACTAAATCAAAATTATTTTTATAATAAGACAAAAAATCATCAGCGTTATTATATATTGTAATACTTATTTCAATTCTATGTTCATTAGCAAAGCTATTTATATAAGATTCAATTTGCTTTGATACATTTATTTCATCTTCTACTACAGCAATATTTAACATAATTATTCCTCATTTTTATTTTATTACATCTATTTAAAAATGCAATTTTTTGTTAAAAATATAAATATAAAATGCATATTCTAAGATTTTTAAGCATATTTTAATTTTAAATTTCAATACTTAAAAAATATCATTGACATATTTATTTTCTTTAAGTAATATATATAAGGTAAATAAAACCGTGGAAAGAGGAAGCGCCCGCTTCTCACCAGATTTATTTTAATAAATTGGTAAAAAGCTACAAGATTCTAAATAAGAACTTTTTGATGGGCGCAGGATTCTGTGCCCATTTTATTTTACTAGGAGGATTTTATCATAGAAAACAATAATAGATCACCAAAATTTAATAAATATGGTGATGACTTAGTCAACAATCTTATCCGTTTCCCTACTGTATTAGTTATTGATCCAGAAGGTAAACAATTAGGTGAAATGCCAAGAACAAGAGCACTTCAATTAGCAGAAACTTATTCAATGGATTTACTTTGTGTAGCACCTAATGCAAAGGTTCCAGTTTGCAAAATCTTAGATTATGGAAAATATCGTTTCCAACAACAAAAAAAAGCTAGAGAAGCAAAAAAGAACCAAACAATTATTGAAGTTAAAGAAGTTCAACTTTCTCCAGTAATTGGTGAACATGACTTACAAACCAAACTTAAACATGCATTACGTTTCTTAGATGAAGGTAATAAAGTAAAAATTACAATGAGATTTAAAGGTAGACAATTATCTCATATGGAAGTTGGTCAAGAAGTTATTGATCGTTTTATCTCATTATGTGGAGATAAGGCTGTTGTTGAAAAGCCTGCAGTTCTTGATAAAAGAACCTTAATCGTCATTTTAGCGTCGAAAGTAAAAAAATAGGAGGACAAAATCATGCCAAAAATGAAATCCAAAAAAGCTTTAACAAAAAGAGTTAAAGTCACTGGTTCTGGAAAATTAAAGAGACATTCATCTTACATTTCCCACTTAAGCCATAACAAATCACACAAACAAATTCGTCAATTAAGAAAGGCAAGTATGGTATCTAAGTCAGACTACAAGAGAGTCAAAGACTTAATCCAACAATAGGAGGAACTAACGATGAGAGTAAAAGGTGGAACAGTTACACACGCAAGAAGAAAAAAAGTATTAAAAAGAGCTAAAGGTTATTTTGGTTCAAAGCATCTTCTCTTCAAGACAGCTCATGAACAAGTAATGCATTCATTACATTATGCATATGTTTCTCGTAGAACAATCAAAAGAGATTATAGAAAACTTTGGATCGTTCGTATCAATGCAGCTTGCAGAAATTACGATATCAACTATTCAACATTAATGCATGGATTAAAACTTGCTAATATTAATGTTAATAGAAAAATGCTTTCTGAATTAGCAATTACTGATGAACAAGCATTTGCTGAATTAGTAAAAACAGCTAAAGAAGCATTAGCTAAATAATTAAACTTAAAATGAGCACGATTTATTTCGTGCTTTTTTTATTGCTCTTTTTTAATAAAGAAATACTTAATTCTAATAATTTGTCAAATAATGTATCTCCTTGTTCAACTCTTATAATTTTTGAATTATCATTATCAATCATTAAAAAAGCAATTGGTTCAATATTTACTCCACCTAATGTTCCTCCTCCAAATGGATAAGATTCATTTTCAATTAAATCATTATTAATAATTTGTCCTTTATTAGTATTAAATTCACTTCCTCCTACTCCAAAACCAAAAGTAACTTTACTTAAAGGAATTAAAATTTTATTTTCATCAATATGTAATGGAGATCCTATTACTTTTGAAGAATCAACTAATAAATTAAGACTTTGTAATGAATTATTCAGCATTTGACTAATTTCTCTTTGGGCCATATATTTTTCCTTTCATAAAATCAATAAAAATTTTTAATGCATTTATTTTTAATTTTAAATAAATATTTATTTGATTTGTTTCATTTTTTAAATATTTAAAACTTAAATTAGGCAAATAATCATTAAATAAAAAATAAAAATTATTTAACATAGTCTTTATGACAATATTTTGTTTAAAGAATAATTGATAATCATTAACTTTTGTTTTTAAAACAATATCTACTTTTAAAAATTTTATATTATCTAAAATATTAATTTGTTGATTACTTTTAGTTGATTTCTCAATTAACGGAATTAATTTAACAATCTTAATAGATAATATTTTTATTTTAAACAATTTAATAATTAATTTTTCTTCATTAATTAAAATATCAAAATAAACATTAGATATAAGAATAAAAAACAATACTACAAGAATGAATATCATACTTATAGTATTGTTAAAAAACTATTTTTTATTATTTTTTTTATTTATTTGGCATCTTTTTTCTTCTAAAGAAATTATTTCATCAGCATATTCTTCATTTTGTGGAAATTGATAAGTAGGTACTTCAATAAATCCACTTCTATTCTTTTTAAATTTTGTTTCTTTTTTCATAACTAACCTCCGTTAGTTATTTTGTACATTTATATAAAAATTATAATAAATCTTCAATTTCTTTATCTTCTTGTAAAGATATTTTAACCACTTCTAAATTATTAGCGCATTCTTCAACTAAAGATTGATAATCAAATTTAGATTCATATTCTATAACTTTTTCTTCATTAGGCGCGGTAGTAGGATCTTTTACTTCAAAAATAGTACAACAATCTTCATATGGACGAATAGAAATATCAAATGTACCAATTTTTCTTGCTATAGAAATAATATCTATTTTATCATATATCGCTAAAGGTCTAATAACAGGTAAAGTACTAACTTGCTCAATAATTTTAATTGATTTTAAAGTTTGAGAAGCTACTTGTCCTATACTTTCACCATTAGAAATAACTAAATCTTTATTTCTTTTAGCCACAATACAAGCAATTCTATACATCATTCTTCTCATAATTGTTATTGCATATGAGACAGGTACATTTCTATAAATTTCTTCTTGTAAATGAGTAAATGGAACAATATATAATTTAATTTCTTCTTGATAATTATTTAAGACATTTAATAAATCTTTGATTTTAGTAATAACTGCTTGATTAGTATATGGAGGAGAAGCAAAATGAATACATTCTAATTTAATACCTCTTTTCATCATTAAATAAGCTGCAACAGGAGAATCAATACCACCTGAAAGCATCATTAAAGATTTACCAGCAATTCCAAGAGGATATCCACCACTTGCTAAAATTGTTTCAGAAAATATATATGTTTCTTTTTCTCTAACAACAATAGAAATTAATAATTCAGGATGATGAACATCAACTTTATAATTAGTATTTCTTAATATATTACCTGCAACATATCTATTAATCTCACTAGAAACCATATTAAAAGTTTTATCCGCTCTTCTTGAATCAATTTTAAATGTATTTTTCTTTTGATTTTTAGCTAATTCTAAACATAAATCACTAATTACATCAATATCATTTTCAACTTTATAAACAGGTGATAAAGAATAAATACCAGATACATCTAATAATCTATTTTTAACATCTTCATAATTATCTCCATTTAAATAAACATAAGTATGATCATGTTTTACTTCTACTTTTACATTATTAAATTTCTTTAAAGCATGCTTAATATTAGTGCCTAATAATTTAATAAAATCTTTTTTATTTTTTCCTTTGGTAGATAATTCGCCATATCTAACCATAATAATATTTGCTTGCATATAATTCTCCTAACTTCTTGAATATATAAATCTTATTTAATTGTTTTTAAAATATGTTCTAATTCTTTAAAGAAAATATCTATTTCTTCTTTAGTATTATGTTCATCAAAAGAAACTCTTATTGAATTACTAGCAACATATTTATCTTTATGCATTGCTTCTAAAACATAAGATGTTGATTCTTTTTTTGATGAACAAGCAGATTTAGTAGAAACATAAATTTCTTTATTTGATAAAGCCTCTGCGACCACACTTGCTTTTTTATTAGTATAAAAAGAAATAATATATGGTGAAGAAGATAATGTAGAATTAAATTTTAAATTATTTATCTTACTTCCTTGTAAAAAGAAATATTATTGTAAAGATCTAACATATAAATAATTTATTTCTAAATTAGTAAAGCTTAATCTAATAGCTTTAGCTAAACTTACTTCCATTGGTACAGAAGTAGTACCAGATCTTAAATTATGTTGATGTCCTCCACCAGTAATTAATGGTTCTAAATTAGTATTGTGTCTTTTTATTAATAATCCACTAGCTTTAAAAGAGTGAATTTTATGTCCAGATAAAGTAATTAAATCTACATCATCATAATTTATTTTTATTTTTCCTATAGCTTGAGTAGCATCAACATGAAAATGAATTTTTGGATAATTTTTTAATAATTTTCCAATTTCTTCAATAGGTTCAATAGAGCCAACTTCATTATTAACTGCCATAATAGAAACTAAAATAGTATTATCTTTAATATTATTTTTTAATTCATTAATATCCACTATACCAAATTCATCAACATCTAAATATGTAACTTCAAAGCCAAATTTTTCTTCTAATTGTTTAAAGGTATTTAATACTGATAAATGTTCAATTTTAGTAGTAATTATATGATTTCCTCTATTTTTATAATAAAACGCGACACCTTTAATAGCCATATTGTTAGATTCAGTTGCTCCAGAAGTAAAATATACTTCGTCTTCTTTAGCATTAAAAAAGGAAGCAATTTGTTCAGTTGCTTTCTTTTCTAATAAAGAAGCTTTTAATCCTTCTTGATGTAAAGAAGAAGAATTGCCCATATAATTTTTCACACAATTATTAAAGCTATTTAAAACTTCATCATTAACTATAGTTGTTGCTGCGTTATCAAAATAAATCATTTATAATCACCTATAGTATTTTATGATATAAGATTATCTTTTTCTAGTTTATTTACCCGTTTCAGGTTTTATTTTCTTTAGCATTGCAACAGTTTCATCAGTAGTTCTTACAAAATCACCTTCAAAGAATGATTTTTCAGCACGATTAAGAGTTGTTTTAACATCATCAAATGCTTGTCTATATTGATTAGCATATACAATCGATTCTTCTGCTTTTCTCACTAAATTTGGTAATACATTAACTCTATTTTCTAAATTATCAAAATAATCTTGTAATAAAGCAATATTATTATTAAGACTTACAACATCAATAGGAAGATTATTAATAATATCTCCACAATCAGATAAAATTTGATAACATTGTTTAAAATCACTATTAAATGATAAAGTAACACTTTGAACATTTATTTTTCTTAATGTACTTTCATAATTTTTTAATTTAACAAATGTTTTAGTAATATATTCATAACCTGCATTAGTGTCGTCTCTTAAAGAATTAAGATATTTATGCATATTTTCAATATCTGTTTCAATTTGTGTCATAGCGTCAGATAAATCTTTAAGTTTATTAGCTAAAGTTGAAAATGGTTGTTGGCTTGAAGAATGAACATAAGTATCTAATGTTCTTTTAATTGTTCCTAATTCATTAATTTCTTTTTGGATATTTTCTAAGCTATCTACACAATTTTCTTTTAATAAATATGTAACTTTATATTCAGGAATACTTCTTCTTAATTTAATAAATTTATTTTCTATTTTATAAGATCCATTATAAATTTTATCAAATTCGTCTTTATAATATTTTCTTGCATTTTCTTCTTTATCAAAATCATTACCTAAAGTTAATAATCCATCTCTAATTTGATTTAATTCAAATTCAATATTTTTTGTTTGAAATTGAGTTAATTTCTTTTGAATTTTATCTAACGCTAAATTAAATGAATCAATAGTTGGTTGAAATTTTAAATGATGTAAAGGATAACCTTGTTCTAATAAAGAATTATATCTTTTTGTTAATTCTTCAATATTGTTTGGCATTACAACAAATGATAAAGTAGATAATTTAGGTAAAGTATCTAATTCTTTTCCTAATGCTTCAATAACATGTTCAATTTCAGGAAATTTTTCTTTAGATTCTTCATAATGAGCACCTGCTAATAAAGTTTCAGCTTCAGAAAAATAACTTTCTATTTTATCAAATACTTGAACAAATGAACTTTCTATATATTTTAATTCATTTCTTTTTGATTCAAAGTTATCTTTAATTTCTCTAAATTCTCTTCTATAACGTAGAATTTCTTGTCTATTATCATCATCAGTATTAATAATATCATTAACTGATTTACTAACTTTATTACATTTATCTTCAAGTTCATTAACTTTAATTCTTACATCAGGTATTTCTTCAATAATTTGTTTATATTTCTTTTCTAAAAGTAATTTATTTAATTCATTAATAGCTTCTTGAGCATTAGTATCTTCTTGCGCTAGAACCTCATTATACATATTCATATTCATATTATAAATAGCTTCATATTCCACATTTAATTGAGAAATATTATATACTCTTTTTAAATCACTATCTAATTGAATAACTAATAAATTATGTAAATCATCATATTTCTTTGATAAATCATTTACTTGTTTTTTAACATGTCTATTTTTAGCAAAGAAAACAAATAAAAACACTCCTACACCTACAATACATGTAGCTATAATAATAGCTAAAACTAATTTTGTTGTACTAATAAAAAAATAATTAAACATAAATATATCACCCAATTTTGAGTATAACATTTAATTAAAATTAATTAAATATTAAATGTGTTAATTTATTTTATTATGGTATAATAATTTTGAAAGCGAGGTATAATATGGCAAACTTTTTAAATTTAGGAAATGCAAGATTTATTTCTGACTTAGAAAATGATATCTTTGTTGATAAATCAATGCTTATAAAACAAGTAAATAATAATTATGGTAAAAGTTCTAAAAAGTTTATGTGTGTCACAAGGCCTCGTAGATTTGGTAAAACCATGGCTTTATCAATGTTAAGAGCCTATTATTCTA
>URVS01000027.1 GCA_900551385.1 uncultured Mollicutes bacterium
CTTCAGTATCAAGTGGATTAGCTGTTATTTTATTTAAAATATCATTTAATTTTTCTATATCTTGAACCATTTTAATTGTACCAATTAAACCATCTTGTTCATATTTATTCATATTAGAAAATTCTCCAACATTACCATCTTTGAAAAAACTATAATCTATAGTTTTTTCAACATTATTTTTATCAATATTATAAAGCATATCTTTTAACAAAGAAGAAACAATTTCACTAGCAAGTTGACCTCTAGTGTAATATTTCTCTAATTCATTTTCTTGATTATAATCATAAGTTGCTTCAATTACATTAATAATTGAACTAACATTTTCAACATTTAATCCGCCGACGTCATTATTTATTTTATCTTTTAAATTAAGTAATAAATTTGTAACATTATCTAATTTATTAGCTTCAAAATTCCAATCAGCGTTACTTGTTAAAGTATCTATTCTATCTCTTCTTTCAATATTTGTATCACCTAAAATATAAGTAGATAATCCTGCATCATTAAATAATCCATATATGATATCATTTGTACAATTTTCAATATTATGCATTAATGCAATTTCAGGTAATATTGTCGAGAAAAGTTTTGTATTTATAGATGAAGTACTACCTTTATCATTTTTAAAATCTTCAATTGTTTGATCTCCAATAGATTTAAATAAATTAGTTATGTGTTTTATATCTTCATTCCATAATGTAACTTCTTCATTAAATAAAATTGTTTTTTTATCAATTAATTTTGCATCAACTGGATTATTAATTTTATCTAAACTATAATTTGTTATTCCTAAATTAGTATAAACTGCATTTACAGCGTTTGCTACTGCACCATGTAATAGATAAGAATTATTAAGGCTATTTAATATTGCTTCTACACTATCAGATGATATTTTGTAAGCATCTTTAATATTATTTTTATCATTCATATTAACAATCTTACTAAGAGCAGTACACATTTTAGTAATTTCATTATCCCAATTTAATTTAATATCTTCTCCTTGGGTATTTATTCCTATCTTTGTTTCATTTGTAATATCTTTAATTAATGATTTAGCGATTTTTTCATCGTTAACTCCATCACCTATCATTGTTTTTACAGTTGAAGCATCTAAAACATAATAAATAACATCTTCAAAAATTGAAGTATTTGTATCTGTATTTTCTTTATTATTTAAATATGTAGGACTACTTTTTGTAAAAATTATAGAATTATGACATCCATGTAAAATATTTTCAATTGTTTCTATTTTATTTACGCCTGTGTCATCATCTCTAAATTTATAAATTCCTTCTCCTTTAAAATTATTTAAATTAGAGACATTTTCATATAAATCAAATATATTATCTATTTCGATTTTTCTTTTTGTTATTTCCTGATTTCTAGTTGTAACTTTTTGAGTATCAATATTATATTGAGATAAATAATCATATTCGTTTGAAAATGCTTCAAAATATAATTTTTGAGAATTAATTTCATTAATATTTAATTTTGTATTATTTTTTAAAATTGGTTCAATTGTTGATCTCATCATATAAATATCATTTAAATCTTCTAATAAAGTTTTTAAAGATAAAATATTATTATGATCATCTAAATTATTAAATACATTATTAAAATCTAAATTATTATCTTTATCAAAATAATTATCATTGTTAATAATATGTTTTAAAAATATATTTATTTTATCAATAGAACCATTTTCTTGATCCCAATTATTTTCTAAAGAATTACAATCTATTTTTATTTTCATTAAATCTTTTTCATCTGTAATTAATGATGATAAAACATTTTTAGAAAAATCATATACAATATCACCAAATTTGTTTTCTAATTCTCCTGTTGAATTTTTTTCTTGAACACATTGTAATTTATATACCGCTTTAAGCATATCACATAAATCATCTGCACCATCTTTTTCTACTCCATTAATAGAATATGTATATTTTAAAGAATTTAAATTTATATTAGATAAAGAAAAAGATGCCCCATTTTCTATTGTGCCATGTTTATTAGAAATACTTTTCATTAAATCAATTACTTTACAAAAGTTTTCACTTTCATTATCCCAATTATCTACATTTTCAAAATCAACTTCTACACCAGCATTTTTAGCAAATGAAGCAAAATATTTATTACAAATATTACCCATAGAATTTTCAATAACTCTAGAAGCAGCAAATGATGTAATTAATGTATCTAGTTCATTAGTATCTAAATCAGTTAGTGATAATTCTGCACCATTTGGATTAATAAATTTCTTAATTGATTTCATGTTTTTAAGAGACGCTAAAGCATTACAAATATTATTTATTTCACCATTTGAGTTATCATTAACCCAACCAGTATTTTTTCTTATTTTTAATAATTCTTCATCACTTAATTCTTTAAAACCAGCATCTTGTAAATTACCCATTAAATTTTTAATAACTTTTTCAAAATTATTTAATTCATTTTCATTAGTATCATTATTAAGAATTTTTGAATTATAAATACCTTCTAAGACATTATTTAAGTCACTAGCAAAAGTAGAATTTTCATCAAAAAGTGATTCGAAAGAAAATCCATTTAAATTATCTGTTAGATTTCCTATGTTTGGCATTATATTTAATAATTTATCAAATTCTTGAGCTAAATCAAAATCTTTATCATCACTATTAAATGTTAAATCATTAACAGATAATCCCATGATTTCTTTTTCTCCAAGTAAAGAATTCATAATAGGACTAATGCTTCTTTTAGCAATATCTGATTTACCTAAGAATGGAGTTATTTTTTTCAATTCATTAATAACATTTTGATCAAAAATATCAAAATTCTCATCAAATTTTAAATTATCATTATTAAAGACAATAGCAACAATATTTAAAAGACTATCTATTTCATTTTTCCAATCATAATTTTCAATTTTACTAATATCATTTATAACATCACTTAAGTTATATTTTTTTATTTCTTCGTTTGAACTTGTAGCCCATTTTAAAAGTGATCCAATTTTGTTACTAAGTAATTTTGAATCTAAAATTCCTTTATATACTTCATTATTGTCTTCATCATACACTCCATTAAATAATGAAACAGTATTAATTTTATTAACACCATCTGATGACATAAATTCATAAGTATTATCATTTTCAACATATTCACCAGTTACAGCATCTTGAGTTAACAAGAAATCAACGATTTTTTGTCTATTATCTTCATTAATTAAATCATTAATTTTTAAAAATCTTCTTTCTTCATTATTTTTTTCAGCATATTTAGCTTGAGTATCTACAATAGTAGAATCATCAAATATATAATCAGCAAAATCAGAAATAGTCATTAATGAATCATAAATAGTTATAAGCTCTTCACCTATTTTAATATCTTTATAATCAGAAGGATCTGTTGATAAAATTCCTGAAAAATCGCCTTCATCAAAATAACTTGCAAAACTAGCAAAAACATAAGGCATAATTTGTGATAAAGCTGATGAATCATCAATTTTTTCAAATGTTTCTTTAAAATATGCATACGAATCTCTAGTCAATTCATAATTATAAAGTTCTTCAGTATCAAAAAATTTTTCAACAATACCTGTTTTATAAAAAGTTTCATAAACTGAAGATAATGTATTTAATTCATCTCCCCAATCAATACTATTCCAATCAACAGAAGTTAAATCAACATAAGATTTTATTGAATCATTATTAGAAACGATACTTAAAACCACAGGAAATAAAGCTGTTATTAATGGAGAAGAAGATAATGTATTTAATGTATTAGTAACAAAAACACTTGATAATGCTTTAATATAGTCAATTTGTACATTAGATAAATCAGTTATATCTATAACACCTTGTTCTAATCCATCAGCAAATATTTTACTTATTGCACCAACTTCATCAAGAAATGATGATTTATTCCCATTTTCATCATAAGTAACAGTTGTTGCAAAATCAATTAAATATACATCTAATGACTTACCATTAATTTTAAAACCAGAAAATACTTTAGCAAATAATGAATTATTATATGCATTTGCATAATCTGTAATATATTTAGCATTTCCTTCTAATTCTTTATCATCAACCGCAATTACTAGTTGGTTAGCAATACTAGAAAAAGGCACTACTAATAAAGAAGTAGTAATCATAGCTTTCACACCATAAGTAAAGAAACCAGCAATTCTTAATTTATGGTTTTTTGTTATTTTTTCACCTAAAATTGGTTTTAATATTAAATGATATAAAATAGCAGAAATAATTGGAGCAATAATAAATGCTACCATGATAATATGAATAATAAATATTACAAAAGACAAAATGGAAATAGCTAAAGCATCACATAATTTTATTGCTTCAGGTGTTAAAGATGTGCCTGTATTTGATTTAGTTAAACTGATAATTATTTCTCTTAAAGTATTACCTATTGTAGTAATTTGTATACTTTCACCATTTATATCAATGGTAGCGTTAATAAATTGACCAATATTCATTTCATAATATAAATCAGTAAATTTTGTATTAAATACAATTACTAAAATATATAAAATTGTAGAAACTAATAATGAAATAAGACCTTTCCAAAACCCTTTTTTTAAGCCAATTAAAGCTTTAATTAAAACCAATAAAGCAATAACTCCTATTGCTATATTTAAAATTAAAGTAATATTTTGTTCATTTACCATATAATACCCCTTTCCACTCTTCAATAATATATTATATATTATGTAGATAAAATTAACTATACTTCTAAAAAAATTTTATTTTTATTTATTTACATTAATCTTTAATTTATACTATTAATATCGAGGAAAGAAAATGGATTTAAAAAATAACGATTTATATAAAAGAATTATAGTCTTTTTACTTGGATTTGTCGGTTTACAAGTTTTTGCAGTTGCTTTACAACTTTTAAATTTCTTTTATTATATATTTTTAACTTTTGATTTAAATTTATTTGTTAATAGGGTTAATTTCTCTTTAAATTCAAATGTTATACTTAATTACACTATGTATATTATTGCTTTTTCAGTAATGTTAATCATTATTGGCGATAATAATATTCAAGAAATAATTAACAAATTTAAAGACAATAAAAATGTTAAAGAAGGATTTATCTTTGGCGTTTTAGTTCTTTGTTCATCAATGTTTTATAACATAATTATCCAAAACATTATTCCTAATATTAGTGAAAATCAAAATGAAGATGCTGTAAGAAGTATTATTACTTTAAATCCATTTTTATCAACAATTGCTGTAGCTATTGTTGGTCCAATAGTTGAAGAATTTACTTATAGATATGGTTTATTTGGTGCATTAAAAAAGAAATCTAAAAAATTAGCTTATTTTGTCACAATTATTTTATTTGCATTAATTCATTTTAGTTTTGATAACGCTACTGCTCAAGAATGGGTTATAGAATTAGCAAATTTACCAAGTTATATGATAGCTGCTGCTATTTTATGTTATGCATACGATAGAAACGATAGTGTAGCTACTTCAATAATTGCGCATATTTTTAATAACGCATATTCAGTCTTAATGACTTTATTAATATATTCAAGATAATGAAACAATATCAAGTATTAGATGGATTTTGGCTTAAAATAATTGCAATGGTTACCATGGTTATTGATCATTGTGGAGCTTATTTTGTTAATTATTCTTCTCCAGCATATTATGTATTAAGAATTATAGGTAGAATTTCTTTCCCTATTTTTGCATTTTTAATAACTGAAGGAGTCTATTATTCAAAAAAGCCATTATTATATTTTTTGAGATTATTCATTTTAGATATTATAATTAATCTTGGTGAATTTATTTTTTTACATCAATATGAAGGTTCTGTTTTATTAACTTTTGTTTTAGGTGGATTATCTATTTATCTTTTAGATAATAAAAATCCATATTATAAATTATTAGCTTGTTTACCTATTACTATTGGTATTTTAACTGGATTTATTTTCTTCCCTATAAGAATGCAATATAGTCCTTATGGATTATTAGTTATTTTGTTATTTTATTTTTCTAAAAAAATAATTTTATTTATAAATAATAAATATTTTCATTTATATGGTGATGAATTTTATAATTCTAGTTATTTTAGAATTTTATATTTAATTGTTTTTTCTTCTATATTTGTTTCTTTAAATATAATTAGTGTATATTTTTCTAATGAATTAAATAATTTTTTTACAGCCGAAAACATTAATTATACTATTCAATCTTATGCCTGTTTAGCTTTACCTATCTTATTTTTATATAATGGTAAAAGAGGGTATAATAAAAAGTGGTTCCAATATGGTTGTTACCTATTTTTCCCACTTCATTTTATTTTACTTTATTTAATTAAAATTATTTTTCAAGTCTAGATTTTCCATAATAGAAAATTGCTAAAGCACTTGGGCCAACATGACCACCTGAACATAAATCATATTGATGAATACTAATGTTTTTAATATTAGGAATAAATTTTAATAATAAATCTTTTAATGCATTAGCTTCTACTATATCATCACAATGAGCGATATATACTGTTTGATTTTCAGGGTCAATTATGTTTTCTTTTACTGTTTCAACTAATTTTAAAATTGCTTTCTTTTTGCCTCTTACTTTACAAAATGATTCTATTTTAGCATCAGCAGAAGCTCTTAATAATGGTTTAATATCTAATAAATTACCAATAGATGCGACAATAGGTGATATTCTTCCACCTCGAGCTAAATAAGTTAATTTATCAACAACAAATTCAGATCTAAAATTTAATCTTAAAGGCGATATTAAATTAACAGTTTCTTCTAATGTTTTACCTTCATCTCTTGCTTTAGAAGCCATAATAGCACTCATTGCTTCGCCAAAAGAAGCATTTAAGGAATCTAAACAAACAATTTTTCTATCAGGATATTTTTCAAGAACTATATCTCTAGCGTTTATACTTGAATTTAATGATCCACTTAAATTACCAGAAATTGATATAGATAAAATATCTTCACCTTTTTTTAAATGTTTTTCAAAAATATCACAATAATCTTGAATACTAACAAGTGATGTTTTAATTATTTTTCCTTCTCTTAATAAAGTATAATATTTTTTTGCTTCATTTTCATAATCAAAATTTTCATCTGCATAACAAAGATATTCTTCACCATCAATTGAATAATGAAAACTAATAATTTCTATTCCATATTTTTTTGCTAATGAACTATCTAAATTTGATGCAGAATCTGCTATAATTACAAATGACATGTAGAAAACTCCTTTTCTACAACCTCTCACATATAGTTTATTGATAATATGCAAGGTTGTAAAGATAAATATATCCTTTTTCATATTTATTATATACTGTTTTTTAATTTTTTTATTTTATTTATTAAATATAAAGTAATTATTAATATAAAACGCCAAATTTAACGAATAATATGTGTATAATAAATCTTCACTTTAAAATTTTTTAACATGCAATTAATATGTATATTAATTTGTGTATGTTTATTGTTTTAATATTTATTGACTTATTTCAAAATTAACAATTTAATTGAAAAAAAGTTGGTCATCCAATTTTTGGATTTAACCAACTTTTATTTATAACCAATATTTATTTTATACAGTCATTATTATTAGATTTATGAATAAATATAATAATTAGGAAATCCTTATTCTAGTCGCTCTTTGTTTAATTGTAACACTACAATCACCAATAGTTGATTCATTTTTACCTTCAACTCTTATAATTACTTGTAATGGATTTGTACATTTTAAAGATTTTCCATCGATTAATGTTAATTTTATTCCTGAAGTTGTAAAAACATTAAATTCAAAATTAGTTGTATCACTTATTTCAAAATCATAATAATAAACATAATTTGATATTGGAGATTCAACCATTTTTAATAAGTAATATTTATTTTCATTAGCATAGAATGTGTTATTTGTAGAAGTAAAGCTTGGAGCAACAAATGAAACTTCAGTTTGTCTATTTAAATTACATGAATCACATTTACCAGTTGTTAAATATAAATCATTATGTTCATGTAAATTAGTAATAACACCTCTTCCAATAGTTTTACCACCTTCATAGATATTAAATTTAGCATTGTTTACAAGTGGTTTAAGCGTATCTAATGTAATAGTAATGTTTTCTTCAGTAGTTCCCGGTAAAAATAATTCAAGACCTTCTGGTAATGTAATCTTACCACTAAATTGTGAGAAAGTATCAGTGAAACTTAATGTTGGTTTAAATTCATATTCATTAGATATTGGAGCATGTCTACCATCTTCATCTTTTGATAAAAGAGTAACAGTAGCTTTAAATACATCATAATTTTTAACCGTATTTAAAGTTGAAATAATATAGCCACTGGATAATTCAGAGCGATCAACACCAGAGACTTTTAAAGCAACTTCATCACCAATAGTAGCAGAGGTTACTTTAACATTATTTATAGAAATATCAGTGATAGTTATTTCTTTATAAATATTATTAACAAAAAGTTTATCACCAACTTTTACAGTTCCTTTAGCAATCTTAGTTGTAATAATTGTATTACTTGCAACTATAAACACATCTTGTATACCACAATAGAATGGAGAATTATCTAAAACAACTAATTCAAAACTATCTTTTCCTTTAATAGCAACTTGATAATTATCATTATAATTAATTAAACCACTAAAACGAATGAATATTTCATTTGTAGGAATACTAGCTCTACCTATAACATTATATTTAGTCCCAACGCAGAATGATATACCATTAGTATCAATTGTACCAGTAGCAATTTCTAAATAACTATTAGTAAGATTTTCAACATAATTTATTGTATAAGGGCCATCAGATATATAAATTATATTCTTATTAATTGTATATTCACCATGAGTAGATGCTTCTAACCATTCATCAGTGCTTTTTAATTTAGCAACATATTCATATGTTCCAGCATTAATAGGAACATTATTAGTAAATAAATTATCTCTTTCTTTCTATATTCAACAATTAAGCCACCTTCATTATTAGTCATAGTAAGATAAGGGTCAACTGGTTGAGGTTTTCCATTATAAGTTAATTCAGGAATATTAGCTTTAATTTCTCTATTTTTAGGAGCAAGCTTAGTTCCTTCTAATGTTTTTTCTTCATGGTATCCACAAACTTCACAATTTCTTTGAATTACTTTATCAATACCATAATTAGCTTCAACTTTAGTAGTCCATTCACCACTATGATTAGCTTCATCAATTTTAATTACATCATGAGTAGGAGCTGATTCATTACAATTTGAAGTATGCCAATGATTATTTTCATCATAAAGCCATTTAGAAGTATCATAACTATGGATTGCAGTTTCTTTAATAGTTCTAGTTGTTTCATAACTACAAACAGAACAAACACCTTTTTCTACTTTATCTTTATGAACTCCAGCAGGTGTTTTTTCACTCCAATTAAAAGAGTGATTACTAGCGTCTTTCTTTTCTCCACATGATGAATCTTTACATGTATGCCAATGTTGTGTTTCATCATGATTCCAAACATCAGAATAATCATGAACATGAGTAGATGATGTTTGACTTGTATTATTTTTATTATCACAACTTATAAGAGAACAAGTTAATAATAAAACAAACATCACAGCTATAGTGGATGATTTTTTCTTATACATATTATTTTGCACTATTAATATTTTAATTCCCAATAGTACAGTAACCTCCTTTAAGAAAGGGAATTTTTTCATTATTGTTTTCATTTAACAAACATGTCAATGATTGTTTTTTCACAAATAATTAACAAAGAAAGGCCAAAAGATAATATAATTTTTTATTTTTCATTTTAAAATTGCTCCTATTAATATCAAGAATATTTTAACAACTAGATATAAATATAAGAAGTGTCATTTGGCACCCCTCTATTATCATTTTCTTTGAATAAACAGGATTTATAATTTAATATTATATATAGGTATTAATATTACTATTTTTAACAAAAAAGGCTAAAACTCATATTAATGTAGTTTTAACCACCTCAAAAAAAATAGCCGATATTCTGATATCGGCTATACTTAACTATAATGGAGCGAGCGACGGGAATCGAACCCGCATAGCAACCTTGGCAAGGTTGTGTTCTACCACTGAACTACGCTCGCATTAGTAGGTCAGCATTAGTAATTATATAGAATAGAAATAATCATTGCAAGTAGTTTTTAATAATTTATTTATTTTTTGTTAATTAAATAATTAAATAACCAATTTATTTATTTTTCTTTAAACAATGGATATATTCGATAGTATAATCTTTTAAATAATTTCTACTATTATCTGCTTTAAATCTTTTATGTTTCTTTTCATAACAAGTATATTCACCATATTTAGAAAATATTTCTTTTATCGTTTCTATTGGTATGATTCCTTCATCATTATAAGAAAGTAAAATATATTTAAATTTTGCTTTTTTTATTATAGATTCTAAAGCTTTAGGAGCTTCTTTTTTGATACAAAATTTAGATTTTTTCGTTTCTTCAACTCTTATACCAGTTTTTCCTTTAATCTTTGGTGAATCATATAAAGCAATAGTTTCTAAAATATGATAATTTGTATCATATTTTCTAGAATTATATGGAGGATCAAGATATAAAATATCACCTGATATATGTTCAATTAATTCATCAGCATCTTCATTTGTAGCAAAATAGAAACAATTATTATTTTGTATGTTTAATTCTAATGGTTTCATTTCTAATTCTTTTTGAGCAGTTTTTTTTATATCTTTTAAAAATGCTTCATAAACTGAAGCAGTATTAGCAATTTTATCACTTGCTTCTACTAAACTAGCAATTAAATAAAAATATTCTTTTTCATTAATTAAACCATCTTTACGCCATTTTTTTATTTTTAAACGAATAGCATCAATTTTTTTTGCATTATAATCAGTAAAATATAAGCGTTGGAATTCATTATTTTTAGTACCTTCTAAACAATAATTTTTATATATAAATCCTTTTCTTCCTTTTATATTGTTCAAATAAATAAAAGGATCATCAATATTAATTTTCTTTAAATTTTCAAATTTAATTTCACCATTATTTTCTATCATTGCTTTAGCTAATACATAAGAAAAATATTGTATATCATTAGAAATAACACTATAACCTTTTTCTTTAAAATAATTTCCTACTACACCTGTACCAGAAAAAATGTCACATAATATTAAGTTTTCTTTTTTTTCAACTTCTTTAAGAATAACTTCTTCAATAAATT
>URVS01000028.1 GCA_900551385.1 uncultured Mollicutes bacterium
TGATATCTTCTGGTCTTAAAACAACATCAACTTTTTCATTAATAGGGAAATCATCAACCATTTTAAATAAATTATTTAATATTTTAACATTATGATCTTTAAAAATTGTGCCTGTATAAATATTAGATTCACCAATGAAATCTGCAACAAAAGCATTTTTAGGTTCATCATATATTTCTTTTGGTTTACCAACTTGTTGGATAATACCATCTGCCATAACAACAATTGTATCTGACATTGTTAATGCTTCTTCTTGATCATGAGTAACATAAATAAATGTAATACCTAATTTTTTATGCATTTCTTTTAATTCAAGTTGCATTTCTTTTCTCATTTTTAAATCTAATGCACCTAAAGGTTCATCTAAAAGTAAGATTTCTGGTTCGTTTACTATTGCTCTAGCAATTGCAATTCTTTGTTGTTGACCACCTGATAAAGTAGCTATATCTCTATTTTCAAAGCCTTCTAAGTCAACTAACGCTAAAGCTTTTTGAACTTTTTTAACAATTGCATCTTTACTTAAATGAACCATTTTAGTTTTTTCTTCACCATTTTTATCTTTATAAGTATAAGGTACTTTTTTGATATTTAAACCAAAAGCAATATTGTCAAAGACATTTAAGTGTGCAAATAACGCATATCTTTGAAATACTGTATTAATAGGTCTTTTGTATGGAGGAAGATGCGCGATGTCTTTCCCGTTTAATAATATTTTTCCACTTGTAGGAGTATCAAATCCTGCAATCATTCTTAAAGTAGTAGTTTTACCACAACCTGAAGGACCTAAGAAAGTTACAAATTCACCTTTCTTAATTTTTAGATTAAAGTCTTCGACAACATAAGTTTCTGAGTCATCAAATTTTTTAAAAACATTTTCTAATTCGATAATATAATCTTTTTTTTCTTCCATATTAATTCTCCTTTACTTAAATTAGAAATTTGGTGGACTTGAAATCCAAATAATTTTTGCATTTGTTGATGAGGTATTTTTTAGATAATGTGTTTTACTTGATGAATAATAAAAAGATTCACCTTTTTTACATTTAAATTTTTGATTATCTAAACAAACCAAAATGCTTCCTTCTAGAACAAAACCAAATTCTTCTCCCTCATGGGGATAATCGTGTGGCGTTTCTTGATTAGGGTATAGGTTTAGTAAAATTGGCTCCATTTCATTTTTTTGAGCGTTTGTAATTAGCCAAGTAATTACTCCATATTCATTATTTTTTGAAAAATAGTCTTCTTTAGTAAAAACAATTTTTTCTGAAATAGTATCGCTAGAGAAAAATTCATTTAAATTAGTTCCTAATACATCAAGAATATCTACTAATGTAGCAATAGAAGGGGAAGTGAGATCATTTTCTAATTGGGAAATATAACCTTTTGTTAAATCACATCTTGAAGCAAGTTCTTCTTGAGTTAAATTATTTAAGGTACGAAGATTTTTAATTTTTTTACCAATGTTAATCATATAACCTCCCTTTGGTTTGATGTTTTTAAGAATTAAGTTTAATTTCACTAAACTTCAAACGAAAATAATAATATTTTTTTATTATATGTTTGTCAATAAAAAATTATAAAATATATTAAATTAATTATTTAGTATTATTAAACTTTTATTTTTTAAATTATATTATTTGTTTTTTTTAATGGTTAATTTATAATTATGTATGTTTTGAAAGGTAATATTTATGAATAGAAAAAAACAATTATCCTTAATTTCAAATTTGTTAATTGCAGGCATGGAACTTGGAGCGTTAATTCTTTGTTTTATTTTTGAATGGCCTAGCACTTTTAAATATTATACGACTATTAGTAATGTTTTTGCTGGTATATCCTGCTTCTTATTAGCAGTTTATCAATTTATTAATTATAAAACTAATAAAGAAATCCCTCATTTTATAATAATTTTTAAATATATTTCTGCTTGTATGTTAAGTGTTACTTTTTTAGTTGTATTATTTGTTTTGATTCCTGCTAGTGGAGATGTTAATGAAATGATTAGATTATTATTTTCTCCTAAATTATTATTTCATCATACTTTATGTCCTATTTTATGTATTATTTCTTTTGTATTTTTTGAAAATGAATATAAAATAGAAAAAAAATCTATTTTTTATTCATTAATTCCTACTCTTTTATATGCGATAATTTTTATCTTTTTAAATGCTTTTAATATTGTTAGTGGCCCTTATTTCTTTTTAAAAGTTAATAATCAACCTATTTATATGTCTATTTTTTGGTTTGTTGCTATTATGTCTGGAGCTTATGGAATATCAACTTTATTGTGGTTTTTAAATAAAAGGGGAAATATATGCAAATTTTAAATGTTCAACAATTAAAAAAAGAATTTGGTGATGAAATATTATTTGAAAATGTTTCTTTTTCTATTAATGATAATGATAGACTTGCTTTAATAGGACCTAATGGAAATGGTAAATCAACTTTAATAAAAATCTTATTAGGACAAATAGATAAAACAAGTGGAGATGTATCTTTTGCTAAAGGCACTACTATTGGTTATTTATCTCAAGATGTTATTTCTAATGTAGATAATACTTTAAATGATGAAGTTTTATCTGTTTTTAATGATTTAATATTACAAGAAAAAAACTTAAATGATTTAGAAAGTATGATTTCTAATGATCCTAATAATTTAAAATTGATTGATGAATATGGAAAAAAACAAAATGATTTTTTAGAAAAAGGCGGGTATAATTATCATTATTTAATTAATATGATGTTATCAAAATTTGGCTTTCATAAAAATGATTTAATTAGAAAAATATCTTCTTTTTCTGGTGGAGAAAGAACTAAAATTGCTTTTGTAAAATTATTGTTAATTAAGCCTAATTTGTTGATACTTGATGAACCAACTAATCATCTTGATTTATCAACGATTGAATGGCTTGAACAATATTTAAAATCATATCAAGGAGCGTTATTATTCGTTAGCCATGATAGATATTTTATTGATGCTTTAGCTAATAAAATAGTAGAAATTGAAAATAAAACTTCTTCTTTTTATAAAGGAAATTATTCTTATTATATTGAAGAAAAAAAATTAAGATATACTCAACAACTAAATGCTTATAATAATCAACAAAAAGAGATAGCGCGTTTAAAAAGATTTATTGAATATTATATGCCTAAGCCTCGTTTTGTTAATAGGGCTAAAGATCGTGAAAAAAAGCTCGAGCATATGAAGTTGATTGATAAACCATTACAAGAAAAACATAATTTAAAATTATCTTTTAATGGTGAAGTTTATGAAGGCAAACAAATTTTAGAAGTTAAAGATTTATCAATTGGTTATGATAAACCATTAGTAAGTGATATTAATTTTACTATTTATGGTAAAGATCATTTAGCTATTATGGGCGATAATGGATGTGGTAAGACTACTTTATTAGAAGCTTTAATTTCTCATCAACATGTTTTAAATGGTACTATTAAATATCTTAGACCAGTAAATATTGGTTACATAAAACAACATCAAATAGATTTAAATGGTGAACTAACAGTTTTAGAAGAAATGAAAAAAGATTTTCCTTCTTTAGGAGAAAAAGAAATTCATAATCATTTAGGCAAATTTAATTTTGATTATGATGATTCAAATAAATTAGTTAAATATCTTTCTGGTGGAGAAAAAACTAGATTAGTGTTAGCTAAAATAATGTTAGAAAATTATGATTTATTATATTTAGATGAACCTACTAACCATTTAGATATGGTAACTAGACAAGCATTAATTAATGCATTAAAAGATTATCAAGGAACAATTATATTTGTTAGCCATGATCGTTATTTTGTTGATGAAATAGCTAGCCATGTTTTATATATTTCTAAACATGTTCCATATTATATTGAAGGAAATTTTGCTACATTTAAAGAACAAGAAAGTAAATTATTAATGTTAAGTGATGATTTAGAAGATGATAAAGAAGAAAAGAAAATTGAAACAAAAATTGTTATTAATAAAAAAAGAAGTCCACTTAAATTAGAAGAAATGATTTCTAAATTAGAAAAAGAAATAGATAAAATTAAACAAGACCAATTCTTAGAAGAAAATTATATGGATTATAAGAAAATGTCTGAATTAGATGCTAAATTAAAAAAACTAAATGAAGAATTATCTTCATTAGAAGAAGAATATTTATCTTTATAGAAAAATTATTGTTGAATACTCAAATTTTTAGTGCTATTATATTTAAGCTAAGGAGATGAAATTATGCTTATTGATGAAATAAAAAAAGCTAATGTAGAAGCAATGAAAGCTCGTGATAACACTGCTAAAGGTATCTACAGCATTATTATGAATAAGTATATGCTTTTATCTATTGAGAAAAAACAAAAAGGTGAAGAAGCTACAGATGTAGATTTAATCACTATTATTTCAAAAACCTTAAAAGAATTAACTGAAGAAAAAGAAAGTTATTTAAAAGTTAATAACCTTGAAAAAGTTAACGCAATAGCTCACCAAGAAGAATTAATATCTAAATATCTTCCAAAAATGTTAACTGAAGAAGAAATTAGAAAAGAAATATCTACTCTTGATGATAAATCTTTACCTAATGTTATGAAACATTTCAAAACAAATTTTCAAGGTAAAGTAGATATGGGCTTGGTCTCAAAAATAGCTAGATCCTAGCTATAACCTTAGGGGTGTCGTACAATGGTAGTACAGCGGTCTCCAAAACCGTTAACGCGGGTTCGATTCCTGTCACCCCTGCCATCAAAAAAAACCAAAAGAATACCAGTTGGTGTTCTTTTTTTTAACGCTTGAAATTGCACCGTATCAACGCCAAAACGCACGAAACGACACTTTTTAGCAATTTGGATTTTTTAATGTTTACTGGTCAATAGGTATTAAAATGAGTAAAAATGCAGTAATAAATATAGGGAACGAACTCGTAATTTATTTTAATTCAGGACATAGGGGAAGCGAACGGGAAGCAAACGGGAAGCGAACTTATGAGCAAAGAAAAAGGAACTTGAATCATTAATAGTCAAGCTCTTATTTTTTTGATTAATTTACTTGTTTATGATTACACCAAATTCGCATTCAAAGTTTGTTTTTCTAACTCTATAAATAATTTTTGATGAGAAGTATGTTTTTTGTGTAACATCAATATTTTCTAAATTTGGACTTCCAATTACGAATATCAAGTGATCTCTGTCGATGACTATAACTCTTGAGAAAATATCTTTAAATGGGATATCATCAATTGTCTTTACCGAATTAATTTGTTTTATTAATTCAAGAATTCGTGAGATTAGAGTTTGATAATCAATTACATGTTTACTATTTCGTTCTTGGATTTGCTTAGTGATAAGGCTATTTATTTGATTATTAATTTCTTCTTTGACATATCTATCGATTTCAATATTATCATCAAGTTCTGCAAGTCTTATTCTAAGTGAGGTAATCTTTTCTGAGGTATTATCAATTTCGGATTCATTAATTTTGAAACCATTTAATAACCATTCTTTAAAATATGATTTATTTGCAAGTATCACGTTTATTTGCTTTACTATAATATCTTCTAAAATATCGCAAAATAGTGATTCACTTTTTCGACATTGAAGTCCATTTCTATTTGAACCACAGTAGAGCATCTTCCTAACATAGCCAACTTTTCTATTTGTTTTAAGAATATAATTCTTGCCACAATAAGGGCAATAGGCAAATCCTGTATAAACAGAAGAATTTGAAGATTTGATGTATGTTCCTTCAGATATTGTTCTTACCTTAAACTGCTTGCGTCTGGATTCTCTTAATGCTTGAGCCTTATTAAATAGCTCTCTATCAATAATTGCTGGATGTCCATTTTCAATTAAAACTTGTGTTTCCTGACCAGTATTTTGTACTTTCTTATGCGTTTTAACATCTTCTATAAATTCTTTTTGCATAAGACAATCTCCTACATATTTTTCATTTGTCAGAGTATGCATAAGAGTAGTGAAAGGCCATATATCTTTTCCTAGAGGACTTCTAACATTGTTTTCCTTCAGATATTGTTGAATCTCTACAAGCGAGTGGTTATTTACATACATGTTATATATTGCACGTATCCATTTTGCTTCTTCCTCAACAATAATTATTTCGTGATTTTCATTATATGAATATCCTAGCATCTGCCAAGTATTTATAAAGTATTTTCCATCTCGCTTTGCTTTTTCAACAGCCCATTTAACATTCTTACTTATTGATTCTGATTCCTCTTCAGCAAATTTTGCATAGCAAGTAAGTAATTCATCACATTTATAATCGAGAGAAGAAAGGTTTTCTCTTTCAAAAAATACTTCAATTCCTATTAATCTTAGTTCCTGAATAGTAGTTAAAAGGTCAATAACATTTCTTGCAAATCGTGAAATCGATTTAACTAGAATAATATCTATTTGATTCGATTTTGCTTTATCAAGCATGAGATTAAATTGTGATCTACCATAGGTATTAGTACCTGATTTACCATTGTCAGCAAATATGCCTGCAAAGTCCCATTCAGGATTATCCATTATTAAATTAATATAATATGTTATTTGCTCATCAAAACTTGTTTCTTGAAGCTCTTTATCCGATGAAACTCTAGCGTAAGCACATACTTTTAGTTTTCTACCTTCAATCGGCTTATGCAAAGTTTTAATCATTTGTATTTCCTCCTGCGTTAATTACTTTATACTGCATAATCTTTCCATCAACCTCAACTGATCCTGAATCAATAATAGGTAATGAAAGGTATTCATCAATCTGTTTTTTTGAGATTGAAGAAGCTCTATTTCCTAAAACAAAAGTTAGTGAATTGTCATTGTTTCTTATAATAAGTTTGACAACTTGAGCTATAAGTTGCTTTGGAAGTATAAGTCCATTATCTATAAAGTTTTCTATCTCATCATATGTTCTTAAATCATTAATTTTTTTAACTTCAGAACTTTCTACGCTTTCTAACTTTGCCTTTTCTTTAGCTAATAATTGTTTAATTCTTTGAAATTCTAATTCGTTATCTTTACTTGGAGATAGTGCTTGCTTTTTGATTATTTCTTTAAGTTGTGATTCCAATTGAATTATGGTTGAGTTTATGTCATTTAAGGATAGTTTAATTTCTTTGAAATTAGGTAATGTCTTTTTAAAAGTGTTCATAAATAATCTTTTGTAAAGTGGAGCAGAAGTGTAATACTTATTCAAAACTTGTCGTAATGCTTCCTTTGATAGTACGTAATCTATAGGTGGAAGGTTGCAAGATAGAAAATCAACTGCATCCTTTTTCATGTGCTTGCAAGTCATAACTTTTTTTGCATATGGCTTTCCAGGATGAGTTGTAATTGAATCAAGTTTTCTTCCACAGCAGGAGCAATAAACAAGACCAGCTAAAGGATTAATGTTTTTTCTTGAAGCATAATCAGTTGTTTTATACCTGTGCTCTCTAATTGTTTTAGCAAACTCATACATTTCTTTATCGATAATAGGAGCATGGTGACCTTCAATATAAACTTGCGGTTCTATTCCATTATTTCTTATAGATTTGTGGGTAAGAAAATCGACAACAACTGTTTTTTGCATTATAACATCACCACAGTATTTTTCGTTTGTTAGTATTCTTTGAATATCACCAACATTCCAGTATTGTTTTCCAGTTCCAGTTTTTTGACCTTTTTCAGTAAGATATTCAATTATTTCTCGATATGAATACCCAGAGCAGAAGAGAGTAAAGATTTCTTTTACAACCTTTGCTTCATCATCTACAATAACGACATTGCCATTTGTGTCTGTATCATAACCAAGTGTAGTAGAAAAATTAACTTTTCTTGCACCTCGTTTCATTCGACTTCGAACACCCCATTTAACATTTTCACTAATTGATTTTGATTCTTCCTGAGCCATTGATGCAAAAATTGTAAGCATCATCTCGACTTTTGGATCAAGCGTGTTAATTTGTTCTTTTTCAAATTGTACAATGATTCCTTTTTCTCTGAGTCTTCTAACTTCGCTTAAACAATCAATAGTATTTCTTGCAAATCTTGATATTGATTTTACTAGAATTAAGTCGATTTTTCCTGCTAGTGCATCTTCAATCATTTTCTTGAAGCCTTTTCTTTTCTTTATGGATGTTCCTGAAATGCCTTCATCAGAATATAATCCTACAAATTCCCATTCTGGATTTCTTTTTATTCTGCTTGAATATTCCTCAAGCTGAGCATTGAAACTATTTTTTTGGTCTTCTAAATCTGTAGAGACACGAGCATAAGCACATACTTTCTTTTTGATTTTAATACCTGTTGTTTCATCAACTTTTATTTGTTCTTTTTTAGGAATTATAGTTATTTTTTTAGTTGCTACTCCATTTAATTAATCCTCCTTTCGAACATATAAATCACTCTAAAGCCCGCTTTTATCAAGTAGTTTTTGAACTGAAATAATACCTATTTTGCGATAGGAAGATGAAATATGCTTCTAAATGAAATTATTAATTTATACCATTCATCTGTTGTTATGATTTTGTTGGTTTTTAATTCATCTATTATTTTTATATCTTCACTACTACCATTTTTATACATATATATATCATGGTTTATTTGACCCATATGAACTGTATTTGCTTTTAAAAATAGTGTCATAAATCCACTAAATGATATAAATATGAAACTTAAAGTAATATTTTATAAGAAATTTGGAATATTTATGTTTTTATCAATTCTTCCAGCATAAATTCCATGCACAAGATAGTGTTTTAAAAAATGTGCTTTGGTACATATTTCATTGCTATCATCTAAATAATTGTAAACAGAATAAACTTTCATTTTTTCATTATATGTAACTTTACCTGAAAAGAAGACATTGTCTTTCTTTAAAAGAACTTTTTTATCAAGCGTGATAATATTTGTTTTTAAATAGTATTCATAGGTAAAATCATCTAATTTTAAAAAAATAATTTCATTATTCTCAGCGGAAATTTGAATTTTATTATCTAAATTTACAACTTCAAAACTGACTACTTTTTCTCGATTATAGGTTACTTCGTTATCAACAATGTCATCAATCGACATGTCATATAAATTTGATAAATTATATAAAGCATCTGCAGAAATCATCCTTCTACCTGCCTCGTAGCTGTAATAAGCATCTACGCTTTTTCCTATT
This sequence comes from uncultured Mollicutes bacterium, assembly GCA_900551385.1. GTDB lineage: Bacteria > Bacillota_I > Bacilli_A > RFN20 > CAG-449 > CAG-449. Next base: position 9,140 of record URVS01000028.1, read on the forward strand.
GCTTTTGCAACTTCAACAGCACTTAGATCATGTTTTTTTCTTAGGTACACAAGTCTTTCTGAAACTATTTTTATAAATTCTTCGTCTTGCATATTTACACCTCATTTCAGTTTTGAATTATAACAAAAACGTAGTTTTTATTCAACTTAGGAATTTGACAAAATACAAAATATTTAAAAGATATTACTTTGAGTAAATTATTTATTTTGACAATTAGCGGTAAAATTTCCATACATTAGACAAATAATTCCACGAATTTTAGTCAAATGTGAAGGGAGGTATGCCGATGGGACGAATGAATAACGGAAACATCGTAAAAAGCAGAGACTATCTTTTCAATTTGAGAATAGAAAGAAACTTATCTCAATAAGAAGTGGCCAAGCGACTGGGATACCCTCAATTCGAATATGGAAAAATTGAGAATGGTACAAAAGGTCATTTAATGAATGCTCTTAGACTTAAAGCTCTTGCACAAGTTTTTAATGTCGATGTGGTTTACATTATCGATGAAGAAGCAATGTATCTAGAGAAAATTCGAGAGCTTAATCATAAAGAAAGGTGGTAAAACAGATGTCACAAGAAAGAACAGTGGAAGATCTAATAAAGGAGTTTAATGCAACTCTTGATAAAATGGATAATACAAAGATTTCTTATGCAGGGATTCTTGATAGATATGCTAGATATTTACGTGCTAATAATATAACTAAACCAACCGAAATTGACATTGTAAATTATAAAAACAAATATCTTAAGAAACGTGTGAAAAGTGCAACTATCCAAAAATATATAGTGGTCTTACGCAGGTTCTATTCGTGGTGTCACCGACATCATTATTATGATGACAATATCGCATTGGCACTGCAGTGTGAGAAAATAAATCCAACATTTCAAAGAAAAGCTCTGACGATTGAACAGACTAAGAAGTTACTTCATAAGGCAAAAATTAGGTCAAAGAAATCCATAGTAAATTTTAGAAATTATGTAATCATAACTCTTATAGTTATGACTGGCTTAAGGACTATTGAAGTTGCAAGAGCAAATGTCGAAGACATTATTGATGATGGAGAGCAGGCCATCTTACTTATTCAGGGAAAGGGACATGATGGAAAGGATGCTCAAATAAAATTACCTAGTCATGTCATGGGATTAATTACTGAATATTTAATGAAGAGAGAAAGTGATTCTGATGCACTTTTTCTTAACCATGGAAATCATAATGGTGGCGATCGAATTGATCCTAAAACGATCTCATATTTTTGCAAAGATTTATTAAGTTCAATTGGACTTGATGGTAAGGAGTATACGGCTCATAGTCTAAGGCATACATGTGCAACATTAGCTTTAAAGAATGGTGCAAAAGAAAGCGAAGTTCAGATGGTTTTAAGACATAAATCAATTAACACAACTATGATTTATTCTCATCATATTGAAAGAGAAACCAATAACACTGAGCTAATTGTTGCTGATGCAATTTTAAAAAAGAATTAGTGTTTTTTTATCGTGGTTTTAAATCGCTATACGAAAGGACAATTATGGAAAAAGAACAACTAAACAATGTCTCGCTTTTTGAGCGTGACTCAATTGGCACAATCAGAACTAGTATCGATGAATTTGGACGTCCTGTATTCTGCCTTAAAGATGTGTGTAATATTTTAGAAATTAAAAATGTATCTGATGCTAAATCAAGACTTAGATCTGATGGAATAGTAAAACTTACTGGCCAATCAAATGGAGGAAAGCAAAACTACCTTTATATCACAGAAGGAAATTTGTATTCTAATATATTTGACCATTTGAACCAAATAGGACATTTTCATGCAGCGGCTGTGCCTGGTCGAGGTCCTATTACCGGCGGAGAAATCAATTATACATACTTGCTTCAGGAACTTGCTGATAATGGATACGATGGATATGTTGGATTGGAATACATGACTGCCTTTTCGGCGGAAGAATCCTTGA
>URVS01000029.1 GCA_900551385.1 uncultured Mollicutes bacterium
TTATATATGATGATACTTTGAATAATTCTTTCCATATATAATTTCTAATATATGGATTATCGTGAATTAAATAAACACCAAAAGTAGAAGACGCTATTAGATTTATTATTTTATTTTTTCTTTCTTTCATAGTGGCAAAAAAGCAAAATAGAAAAATTGAAATAAGCAAAAATGTAATTTTATCTTGTGAAAAAAAGTAATAAGATGAATAATCTTTATAAGCATAATCTTTATTAAAAATTAAAAAAGAAACACCTAATATATATGTAAAAAGATATGAACTAATAAAACCAATTAAATATGTTTTATGTTTAAATCTTTTATCAAAACCATAAATCTTTATATAGCCTGCAATTAAATATAATAAAATAAACCAAATTAAGTTATTATTAAGAATTAATGAGCGATTAAAAAATGGAAAACTTGAAAACAATATAACTGAAATAATAATTAAAGTTTGATAAGATTTTTTTGGTAAATTATATATTATAATATTTATAAATGGATGAAGTAATATAAAACAAAAAAATTATGAATAAAGTTATCTAAAGTAAAAGTTTCTTTATTAAAGAAAATAAATACAAAAAAATTGTCAATGAATAAAATATTAATTCACCATAAAACTTTAATATTTTCTTTAAATTAAAAATACATTTATCTTTAACAAGAAAATAACCAGTAATTAAAACATAAGTATTCGTTGCAATCTTTCCACCACATTCCAAAAAATAATGCCATAAATGATTAAAAGAAAATTCTTGATATTCGTAATAAAATCCACCATGAACAGCAAAATGATGAAAAATTATCATAATCATTAATATAATTCTTAATAATTCAAGATTTGAATTTCTATCCAATTTTAATTTTGTGATTACTTTTTCCATAACAATCTCTTAGTTTTATTATTGTATCATAAAATTTTTTTATTATATAGCTTTATTAAATGTGTATATATTTTTTTATTTGAGTTAATTATAATAATTTTATTATTTGAGATTTGTTTAATTTTGTCGATTCTAGATATTTTTTGGATTATAATCTAAAACAAAAAAAATATAATTATAATAAATTTATTATATTAATTTAAATCTTTTATTAACCATTCTTCATTAATTAAACTAAATAAATTATGACTTCCTACATAAAATATAAATTGCCATGTAAAAACATCAATATTATATTTATGTGCAATATCAATAAGAGCTTTTAAATAATCATTTTTATAATTACCATAATAAATATCAACCAATTTATAATAAATATTAATAAAATAATATTATTGAGATATATAGAGATTTTGAAGCAAAGATTCAACTTTATACATCAATATCAAAAATATTTAGAATTCTTTTGAATGTTTCTTATCAATCAAGGCAAATGTTTCTGAACCAACCACTTTCTATATTCAGTTTACAAGTCCACGATAATAGAAAGACTTTTTTGAATATTCTATAATAAAATTTTATTGTCTTATATCATGGATGTTGTAACATAAATAAAAAACTACTGTACAAAAATATTACTTAATACTTTAATATTGAATAATAGAGTTAGCGATACCAATTAATCATGTAAAAAGACAGGTATTTTTATACCTGTCTAATAAATATTTAATATTCTTCTTCTGATTCAACTATTTCTTTTTCTTTAATATGAATCTTATCAAGACTTATTAAAGTAATAAATATTGCATCAACTAATAAAGCCGTTCCAATTATTACCCAAGCTGAATACATACCAACTCTCCAAGGAGAAATATCATATGTAATAGATGCAGAAGGAGAAATACCTTGTACACAGTTTGAATTTGCTTTATTAAATAATATATGCTTACAAGCCATCTTTAACCAATAAGTTGCAGTTGGTGAAGTTGTATCATATAATCCATCGGTACCATTATTAGTTAATGTTAAATCTCCACCTCTTCTTAATAAGAAATCTGTAGTCATATATGTATTTTTTTGACCACCTGCATCAGTAATTGCAGTTCCAGTAAAGCCAAATTCATCACGTAAAATACCATTAATTGATATAGATGCTCCACCATATGTTGCACCAATTCTGTTATAAGAAGTCATAATACCAGTAGCAGCAGACATTGTTTTTGTTGAAAGAGTATTTTCTAATTCGCCATTTGCGTCTTCAGCATAATATTTAACTTCCATTTTTGCTTCTTTCATATAGAGTTCCCAACCCTTTAAGTAGACTTCTCTAAATGCTTGTTCATTAACCCAAGAACAATATCCATTCTTTTGTCTATTGGTTTCTTGTTCATTTAAAGCATAGTGTTTCATAAAAGTAATTAGACCTTTTTCAGAAGCTCCACTTGATTCAGCAGCAGCCATTTTGCCTGCTAAAATACCATCTTCGGAATAATATTCATAATTTCTTCCACCAAAAGCACTTCTATGCATATTCAATCCATAACCATAAATACCAGTAATTAATGATCCACCTGCTAAATAATTAGCATGAGCTTCTTCACCAAATGCTTCTCCTAATTCTTTTGCTAAATCTATATTAAATGTAGCTGCTACCATTGGATCACCACAATACCATTTATTAATATTTTTAATAGTTAAAGCGTGTGCATAATATCCATAAGGAGAATCAGCATCATATGATTCAGGAACACCATTTTCAACATCAGCTTTTTCATTCCAACCACCATTAGCAAACATTTCAACAAGTTTTTCTCTTGTAAATTGATTCATATAATGATCCCATTTTTCATCATTGAAATCAACACCTCTCATAGATGAAAGTGTATAACTTGTTTCATCAGTATTGACACTAGGCATTTCTTTAATAGGGTTATTTTCTTCAGCCCATACATCATAAACAGCTACTTGTTTTTTAGCTCTTTCATCACTAAGAATATAATCATCTTCTTTAGGAGCTTCTGGGAATGAAGATTTGAAATTTGATCTTGTAAAATTAATACAATATCCCTCACCTTGTTCAGCTTCTGTATAATCTTTAAATTTATAATTTAATTCATCGTCTTCTTTATTAGTAGCAGTTGTAACATCAGTAAGACGTTTTCCATCTTTACTATCTTTATAAACAAATGTTTTTGCAATTGAATCTGTCCAAAGAACTTTATCTTTATTAGATGTCATTTTATCAATATCAACCCATGAATGAGCATTTTCCATTAAATAAAAATTATAATCACCTTTTTCAAGAACATAACATTTCTCATTTTTATAATCATAAGAAGTGATATAATCACGATTTACTTTTATTTCAACAGTATCAGATTCACCTGGAGCAAGTAATTTAGATTTAGCAAAACCTGCTAAAGTAACATGTGATTTTTCAATGCCACCTTTTGTATAAGGGACGTTAACATAAATTTGAGCAACATCTTTTCCTGAATACTTATTACCAGTATTTGTTATTTTTACTTTAAAGGTATATTCATTTGTTGATTCATTAAATGTTGGAGTAGAAGCAAATTCTTTAGAAAATGTTGTATAACTTAAACCATATCCAAATGGGTAAACAACTTCTTGATCATAATTAAATCCAGCATAATTTCCATTCATCGCTTCTTTAGCAGCTGTTTCATAATATCTATAACCAACATAAATACCTTCTTCATAATCCACAAAATATGTTTCTTCTTGATATGAATTTAATTCATCAGAATTATCATACAAATAAGAACCAAAATTTTGATATGTAGGATCTTTTCTTAAATCACGGACATAAGTATCAACTAAATGTCCTGAAGGAGTTACTTCACCAGTTAAAATATTTGCTAATGCAGTACCACCTTGTGAACCACAGCAACCTGCCCAAATAGCAGCTTTTACTTTAGTAAAATCATATTTAGTTTTAGTATATGGATCAGTATAAAATCCATCATTCATATTAGGATCATTATCTTGTAACCAACCTAATTCCATAGCGTTAGCAGAGTTAACAACAATAATAACTTTTGAGAAATGTTTTGATGCATAATCAATAAGTTTTAATTCTGCATTAGTAATAACTAATCCACTTCTATTTTGCTCTTTAGCACCAACATTTAATGATTGATCATTACCTTCACCTGAATTTCTTTTAATGGTAATAATTGCAGTATTATAGTTAGCAAATGTTGATTCAATAGAAGCAAGAGAAGCTTCAGGATTATCAAAATCACCTGATACTGTATTATATAAATCTTCTGTTGCTTGATTAAATTTACTACCAAAATGATTCTTAATTCCTTTACCTAAAGAAATAGCACCTGTTGTCGTTGCAGGGTCTTCTCCACCAGACATATTATTATGCCATGAATAATAACCTAAAACTGTAACACCATCTGTTTTTGCTATAGGAAGAGCACTATCATCATTTTTTAATAATGTCATACCTTCTTCTGCAGTTAATTGAGTCATTCTTTGAGCATTTTTTAATGCATCTTCTTGATTATCAAATTTAAAATCAATATAATCAGCTGCTAATGCAGAATTATCTTTAACATGTTGAGCACCTCTTCCTAATAATAAGTCAAGGTTATTTGATTGAATATTAGCCGCGACAGTTATACCAGTCATTAAAGCCAAACTTAATACACCAGCTGTTGCTAAATATGAAACTATTCTATTTTTTCTTTTCATTTTAAATTTTCTCCTTCATTAAGCTTTTGCTTTAACACTTCTTGCATAATATTTTTGGAAAAGAAGTGATCCACAATTTATTAATTTAACAATACCAGCTATTAAACAAATAATTAATGTATATGTTGGATAAAAACATTTACCAAAATATAATTCGCCTTCCATTGCTGGTTTTAAATAAGTTGCATAATAATCTGTGTATGAATCTTTTACTGATTGAGCAGATGAAATCCAGAAATTATCACAATTGAATAAAATAATTCCACCTACAATCAATAATATAGCCACAACGCCTTCAACAATAGCTCTTTTCTTATTTGTTCCTCTTCTTGAAAAATTTGTTATTAACATAACAGTTGCTACAATACAGCCTATTAAAGGTAAAAATAATCCTAAACACATCCAAATATTAAATCCTGCTTCAGAATATCCTTGAATAATCATATTGCCAAATCCTGAAAAAATTGTTTGATATCCTGGATAAGAAAATCCATCAGCGTATTTTGTTCCTTCATCAGTAATAATTGTTATTACATCAGCAAAATTAAATATTATTAAAGTTACTAAAGCATATAAACCAAGTAAAATTGAAACAACACTTAATGTACGATTAACTGGTTTCATTACTTTTAAAATTTTATTCTCGTTATTCATATAATTTTACTCCTTATTTAACCAATGCTAATACAACATCAGTTGATGCATCAGAACCCCAAGGTGTTTTAGCAGACACAGTATAAGTAATTGTTTTTTCTCCATCAGTTGTAACACTTGTATATGTTTTTTCACCTATAACAATAGTATATTCACCATTATTTTCAGTCCAAGTACCTTCAGCTTCTTTATTCCAGGTATTTTTATATAATTTAGCAACTCCGCCATCAAATAATTGCATTGATAAATTTCCTGATCCACCACCTGGGCCAGATATTTCATATCTACCAGCAAATTCTGCTTTTGGTGCTCCTTCAAAATCAGCAACACCTAATTTCTTCCATTTAACATCTGGATTTTGTGAATTAATAAATACTAATAAACCATATTGAATTTTATATCCTGGTCTATCTGGATTAATAGTCTTATCAGCTTTATAAACTGTATCGCCTTTCTTTACTGTAATGTTTTTATTTGAATCTTCACTCCATGATAAGTTTTCTGATTCAACAACTCTATTAACACCGCTTGGTGTATTAATATTAACTGATCCATCACTATGTAAATACATATATGCATAAGCAACAGAATTATTATTACCAGTAGCTAAAGAAGTAAAGATATATTTAGAATCTCTTTTATCCCATGTTTGATAATCTTTTGCTAATTTTGATTTATAATTAATATCTTTTGCTTGGAATTTAACAAAGCTTGATCCTGCAGGAGTATTAACTGTATAATAAAATTCATGTCTTCCTTCAACTTTATTATAATCACAATGAATTGTTGTTTTGTTTTCATCTTGGAATGAGAATACATATCCATAACCATCATCAATAGTATAAGTACCATTTAATGTATATTCATATGGTGTATAATCTTCTTTGACTATTTTTAATGTTGCTGAAGCAGATTTTGTTTTGTCATCTTTACTTGTTGCAGTAATTACTACTTCACCTTCTGCTAATGGTGTAATTGTTCCACTTGAAACAGTGGCAATTTTTTCATCACTTGATTTCCACTCAACATCTTTTGTTGTAGCGTTTTCAGGTAGAATTGAAGCAGTGGCTTTAACAGTTTCACCAATAAAAGCTTGGGTTTTATCTAATGTTAAAGAAACACTTTCAACAGCGACTTTAGTTGTTTCTCCACCTCCTGGAGCTCCTCCACTAGATCCACCTCCTGGAAATCCACCGCCTGGAAATCCACCGCCTGGGAATCCACCGCCTGGGAATCCACCACCTTGGTTACCACCAGATGATGTAGCACGACCAACAACCGTACCATTTAAAGTAAATTTATTACTTTTTTGATCAATTGATCCTTTAAATTTGTAATTATAATTACCGATTTTAACCTCAGTATTATAACCACTTTTGTCCGAAGCAACAAATGTTACTGGGACAGAAATTTCACTTTTACTAACATTAAGACCTATACCGACCGATGCACCTATAGTACTTAAAGCAAGAACAAGTAAAAGTGTTTTACTGATGATACTTTTTTTCATCTTTTTTCTCCTTAAAATTATGAAATTTCCATTTCACAAATTCAATATATAATAAAAAAAGCCCTTACATTTTTAAAAGGGCTAACAATTATCTTTAATGGGACAAATAAATTTTATTATGGGACGAAAGGTTAATTTTTAGGGATTAAAAATTAAATAATCATAGAATTATTGTTACGAGAATAAGATAAATATTCTTTCATCACTTCATCTTTTCTTTTTTTACTTAAAGGAATAGTAACATCATTAGTTAATTTTATTTCTTCATTTAATATACTTCTTATATAAATTTGATTCACAATATAACATTTATGAACACGAATAAATCCACACTTTTTTAATTTATCTTCTAAAGTTGATAAAGGTATTCTTACTGTTTCTACTTTATTATCTTTAGTGACAATATCTTGATAATTTCTATCACTAGAAATATAAACTATTTCATTTATTTTAAAAGATATTGTTCTATTTTTTTCTACAAATTCAATTTTATTACCTTCATTATTATTAGATAAATAATAATTATAAAATTGATTCATCATTAAAGTAAAATCATTAATTAAATTAGATTTTCTAATAAAACCAAAAGGGTGAATTGCTAAACATTCAAAAACTAAATCTTCTCTTTGAGATAAAAATATAATATGTGTATTTTTATTGATAGATAAAGTTTCTTCTGCCACAGATAAACCATTTTGTTCTGGCATATCAATATCTAAGAAAATAAGATTAAAATCTTCTTCTTTAATAGTGGCTAAATAATTTAAAGGATTAGAAAAAGACATAATATTATATTCAATATTTTTTTCTTTAAAGAAGGTATCCACTGCACTAGAAACAATGCTTAAAGCAGCTTTATCATCATCAACAATAGCAATCCTAAACATAATCTTATCCTTTCAAATTCATATATAATAATACATCACAAATAAAACGATTATCTTCAATTTCAAATTCTACATAACCATTATATTTTGAAGCAATATTTTTAATAATTTTTGTACCATATCCATGATTTTTACTATTTTTCCTTGTTTTAATAACATTACCTTTATCATATTTATTAATATCAATCGGATTAGAAACAAAAAAACGAATATAATCATTTTGTTTTAAAATACAAATTGAAATAACTGAATTATCATCAATTTTATAATAATTTTCTAAAGCATTATCAATCATATTAGTTAATAAAGAAACAATATCATTATCATCAAAAGGTAAAATAGGAGGGACTACAATTTTTAAATTCATTTTTACACCATATACTTTAGCTTTAGATAATTCTAAATTAATAATTGAATTAATAACATTATTTGAACAAGAAAAAGAAAATAATACTTCTTGAGAATTTACATAATTTTCAATATAATTAATAGCCTCTTCTTTTTTATCTTGTTTTAAAAGTAAATTAACATAAGATAATTGATTTTTAATATCATGTCTAATTTTTTCTAATTCTTCTCGATTATTTTTATCAATAGAAATAGATAAATTTTCTGCTTCTACTAAAGTATTTTGAACTTCTAAACTAGTTATTTTATGTCTATTTTCTACTATAGAATAAATTGCTACATAAGTAATATTTAAAATATCTAATAATGACATTAATAAACAAATAGTTAAATCATGATTATCATATTGGTGTTCAAAAACACTTATAACAATTAATACAGTTGATAAAGCATAACAAATAATTAATACTTCTTTACTGAAAGTTTTATATCGAGAAATATCAAATTTATTAATTAAAATACAAGTTAATAAAAACAAAAAAGTTGGAGCAATTCTTCCTAATTGAATAATAAATGTTATTGAAGTCATTATACCTATTAATATCCCAAAATATTTTGATAATACTTCAGTAATACAAATTGACGCGATTAATACTGCTATTTTTATATATTTAGTTAATGGTTTTTCTTTAATCATTATTAAAGTAAATATTAAAACTATTAATGGTAAATTATAATTAAATAAATAATGAGTAGTTATAGTAGATAAAGCAAAAGAAAAAGCACATTCAATAATTAAAAATGCAAAACTAATAATAAAAATTAATCCTAATCTAATTATTTCTTTTTTATTAATTTGATTTTTCTTAATTAAAAAACAAAAGCTTATTGCAATTAATAAATAAACAGAAAAATTAGTAAAATCAAAAATTTTTTCAAAAAATAATTTAAAGCTATCTATAAATCTCATATATAATAATTATAATATACTTTATAAAATTTTCAAGCTCTCCAAACTTCCGCGGGTTAGGTATGTTTCTTTAAATAATATAATATCGATATAAATTTTTAATGTTAATTACATTTAAAATATAATAGTATTATGTGGCTAGTAAAACAAATTATTTTTTAGTTTAATAGATGGAGTAATATCACTTAAACTTTTCTTTAATAAAATATTACTAACTTTATCGTATTTATAAACAACTATTTTATTAAAAAGTATATTATCTTGACTATTATTCATTTATTTTCCAATAACCACCATTATTAGATCCTACTCTTTCAACAATTTTATAGTCTTTCAATATTTTCAAATTCTTTTTAACGCTAACCGCAGCTAAGTTAGTTTCAATCATTATTTGAGGAATAGTTATATTTGGATTATTTCTTATTAATTTCATAATAGTTTCTTGAGATTTATTAAGCTTTTTAGAAGTATTTGAACTTGTTATTTCAAATGAATTTACATTTATTTTATTAAATGGAATTGTAACAATTATTCTATTTTTTTCTATCTTAATAGAGTCTTTACCATATTTACTTACTATTTTAGGAACACCTCTACCAGATCTTTCACTAATTCTTAATTGTAAAAATATTGAAGCTAATATTTCATTGACTGGTATACTTGCTCCACTATAAAAGCCTTCAATATCTTGATCAAGTGCAAGTCCGCCATGTGATAAGATTTCAATTCTATCTGTGAATATACTAATTTGAGGTCCATTTAATGTTAACCATTTATTATGAATAAAAGCATTTAAAATAGCTTCATGATATGCTTCATAATCAAATAAAGGAACATCAATTCTTTCTGATATTCTGTTTCTTTCATCAGCTTGAATAATATTAATTGCATCGCCATATTCTAATATTTTATCCATAGAATATAAAATACAAGTATTTCCAAATTCTTTTACTGAATATAAAGGAGCCGATTTATCAATACCACTAAATATGGAAACTCTAATAGGAATTTCGTTTTGATCTGATAAAATGTATGCCATTATATTATATTTATTATCTTTGTTTTTTAATTTTAATGTTTTTTCAAAAGTATCATGTCTTAAAGTTAATCCTTTAGCTCCATAATACATAAATAATTTTTCAAAAGTTAATTCTTGAGCATAATCAGGAGCCGCTACATTTACAATGGTTGGATATCCATTAACTAATGTGTTATTTAATTTAATCTCCCATTCAGGATATTTACTTAATTTTTCTTTACTAGATTCAATTCTTATAAATGCTTCATTTTTAAATTTAGTGACTATAGATTTAGATTGAGGAATAATTAACATAACAATCCTTGCTTCATTATATTTAAACTCAACAGTTTCAAAAGAAATTTTTGGAGTTAAATTTCTTGCTAAATAATGTTTATATGGTTCGTTATCAATGTCTTTATTGAAATTAACTGTTGTTCCAACTACTTCTTTTGTTGCATCATTAACTCCCCATACAATATAGCCAAATTCTTTTCCACAAAGAGCAGCACCATTTGCAATTGCAGATATATCTTCTCCAATTTCATCTTTAGAAAACCAATTTTCTTTAAAATCAATCCATTCATATTCATCTTTATAACTTAATAATGTTTCTAGTAAATCAATATATTTATCCATATAGCACATTCTCCTCTTTAGTTTTAGTATGCCAAAAAGTATACCAAAAAGTATACCAAAAAATAGACTAAAATCTATAAGTATTATTTTGGCAAAGTTAAATTTGAAATATATATTTTCACATAATTTATTTCATCAATTATACAAAATAAATTAATTATCAAACTTATAAAAGCACTAATATTACACAAAAGTAATAAATTTATTTTTAAGGAACAAAATTAAAAAGTTAATTCAATTAATATTTATGCTAATAATGGCTAAAATTATTTTTTTTAATAATTTATATTAAAAAATTATTTATTTTTCAACCAACAAAAAAATCACCCATTTCTGAGTGATTTCACATTTCAATTAGTCAGCGATATATGGTAATAAAGCCATA
>URVS01000030.1 GCA_900551385.1 uncultured Mollicutes bacterium
CCAACTATCGTTTTATATCAAACCAATCATTAACCAACATTTATTTTATATAGCCATAATATTCACACTTTTATAAATTTATTATAATTTTACTTCTGGTGAATTTACTTGTAATACACCATAAGTGCCATCTTCTCGACGATATAAAACTGAAACTTTTTCGTCTTCACTATCTAAATAGACAAAGAATGAATGATCAAGAGCTTCCATTTTAGTAATTGCTTCTTCCATATCCATTGGAGATAAATCTAATTCTTTTACTCTTACTACTTCATCATTAGAATCATCTTCTTCAGAAATAAAGTTTTCAAATGCAATAGCTCTACCTAAACTTTCACGATGACGTCTATCTAATTTAGTTTTTAATTTACGCATTTGTCCTTCAAGTTTATCTATAGCTAAATCAACTGCGGCATATAAATCATCATCTTTAACTTCAACTCTGAAGTCCATCATTTTTGTAAAAATTGTAATTTCAATTTTTTGAGCGTTCTTATATGTTCTAATAAGAACTTTTGCTTCGACATCTTCATTAATTACAAAATACTTATCCATTCTACGAAGTTTTGTTTCGATTGCATTACGAATAGAATCTGTAACAACGATGTTTTTACCAGTAATTTGACATTTCATAACTTGTCCTCCTTATTATTTTTATTGGTTTTCTAACCTACTTTTATTATACTCAAAAACTTCCAAAATAATAAGTCTAGTATTTTATTTTTTATGTGCTATAATAGAAAATAACGAGGCAAAATTTTTAATTACCTCGTTATTTTTTTATCATTAATTTTTCTTATTTTATACCTACACGATGATAAATTTCATCAACTGATTTCATATAATAATCAAGTGTAAAGCATGATTCAACTTCTTCTTCAGTAAGAAGTTGTTTTATAATAGGTTGATTTTTTACTAAATCAATAAAAGATATATCTTCATTATAAGATTTTTGAGCAAGTACTTGAACTAAATCATAAGCTTCTTCTCTGGATAAATCTTTTTTTATTAACATAGACATTACTCTTTGAGAAAAAATAACACCATGTGTTAAATAAATATTTTTTAACATTCTTTCTGGATAAACAATTAATTTAGAAACTATATTATTCATTCTTTTAAACATATATTCTATTAACATTATTGCATCAGGTAAACTTACTCTTTCAACTGAAGAATGAGAAATATCTCTTTCATGCCAAAGAGGTATATCTTCATAAATAGAAATCATATAACCACGCATCATTCTACTACAACCAATTATATTTTCTGAAGCAATTGGATTTCTTTTATGTGGCATTGCTGAACTACCTTTTTGACCAGGAGAAAAATATTCTTCTGCTTCTCTTATTTCAGTTTGTTGAAGAAGTCTAATTTCTGTTGCAATTTTTTCTAAAGTAGACGCTAATAAAGTTAAACATGAAACATAAAAAGCATGTCTATCTCTTTGTAATACTTGAGTAGAAATATTAACTGATGTTAAACCTAAATCTTTACAAACATCATCTTGAACATAAGAAGGCACATTAGCAAAATTGCCAACTGCTCCTGATATTTTACCAACTTCAATTTCTTTACAAGCTAATTTAAAACGATTATAATTTCTTAATAATTCATCATAATATAATGCAAATTTTAAACCAAAAGAAGTAATATCAGCATGAATACCATGAGTTCTACCTATACAAGGTGTATTTTCATATTCTAAAGCTTTTTCTTTTAAAATAGATAACATCTCTTCTATTCTAGATCTTATAATTTCATTTGCTTCTTTATAAATTACTCCATTACTTGTATCTACAACATCAGTTGAAGTTAATAAATAATGAACCCATCTTTTTTCATCAGTTAATGTTTCACTGACTGCTCTAGTAAAAGCTATTACATCATGATGAGTAATTTGTTCTAATTCTTTAATTCTACTTAAAGAAAAGGAAGCATTTTTATTTAATTTATCAAAATCTTCTTGAGGAATAACTCCATGTTTATAAAAAGATTTTGAGCAAGATAATTCAACTTTTAAAAATGTTTCAAATTTATGTTGATCAGAGAATAAATCTCTCATTTCTTTACTTGAATATCTATCAATCATTTTATTCACCAAATAAATCTTTTAAAACAACTGTTTGTTTACGATCTGGTCCAACTGAGAACATTGCAATTTTTGTATTTGTTAATTCTTCAATTTTTCTTAAATATGCTTTAGCATTTTCAGGTAATTCATCATAACTTCTTACATGAGAAATATCTTCATTCCAGCTTTTCATATTTAAATATAAAGGTTTACATTTTTGATATTCTTCTAATGTAGAAGGAATATAATTAATCATTTTTCCATCAAGTTCATAAGCATAACAAATCTTTAAATCATCAATTCCTGATAAAACATCAAATAACATAATTGATAAATATTTAATACCAGAAATTCTAATTGCATGATTTAATGCGACTGTATCAAAATACCCAATTCTTCTTGGACGTTTAGTAACTGTACCATATTCATGACCTTTTTCACGAATTTTAGATCCTAATTCATTAACTAATTCAGTTGGGAATGGACCTTCACCAACTCTAGTAGTATATGCTTTAGCAATACCTAAAACTGTTTTAACTTCATAAGGTGGAATACCACAATTTAAAGGAATTGAAGAAGCAGTAGGTGAAGAAGAAGTTACATAAGGATATGTACCATGATCTAAACATAGCATTGCACCTTGTGCACCTTCAAATAACATTTTTGAATTTTTCTTAATTTCTTCATTCAATAAAATAGATGTATCACAAACAAATGGTTTTAATTTTTTACCCCATTCTAAACATTCATTATATAATGTATCAAAATCATAAGTTGGTTTATTAAACATTTTTAATTCCATGTTTTTATATGCTAAAGTTGTAGCAAGTCTTTTTCTTAATTGTTCTTGATCAAGTAAATCACCAATTCTAATACCAATTCTAGCTGCTTTATCAGTATAACATGGTCCTATACCTTTTTTAGTAGTGCCAATTTTTTCATCACTTAAAAATTCTTCTAAAGCACCATCTAAATCAAGATGATAAGGCATAATAACATGCGCTCTATTAGAAATATATAAATGATAATCGTTAAATCCAGCATCTTCAATCATTTTTAATTCTTCAAAAAATGCTTTTGGATTAATAACCATACCATTTGCTAATACATTTTTAGTATTTTTAGAAAAAATACCTGATGGAATTAATCTTAATGCATATTTATTTCCATTAAAAATAATTGTATGTCCTGCATTATTTCCACCTTGAAAACGTACAACTACATCTGCATTTTGAGCTAAATAATCTGTAACTTTTCCTTTTCCTTCGTCTCCCCATTGACTACCTTCACAAACAACAATTGGCATATTAAAACCTCCTATTTTTTACTAGTAATAATTCTAGCAATATATACACCACTAGCACCAGCTTGTGCTAAACCTCTTGTAATTCCAGCACCATCTCCACCAACATATAAATTCTTAATACCTTTAACTTGTAAATTATTATCTACAACTGGTCTAGAAGAATAAAATTTAGCTTCAACACCATAAAGTAAGGTATGTTCATTAGGAATACCTGGAGTAACAAAATCTAATGCTTCAATCATTTCAATAATTGATTTCATTGTATTATAAGGTAAACATAAACCTAAATCGCCTGGAACAGCTTCTTTTAAAGTTGGTTTAACAAATCCATCTTGAATTCTTTTTTCTGTTGTTCTTCTTCCCAATAATACATCACCATATTTTTGAACTATAACACTACCACAACTTAGTTGATTAGCAAGTCTACTAACAGCATGAGCATAATCATTTGGTCTATCAAATGGTTCATCAAATTTATGAGAAACAAGTAAAGCAAAATTAGTATTTTTACTTCCTAAACGAGAATCTTTATAAGCATGACCATTAGCTAAAATAGTTCCTGCTTCATTTTCAACAACTACTTGTCCAGAAGGATTAGAACAGAATGTTCTTACTTGAGTACCAACAGAAGTATTAAAAATAAATTTACCTTCATATAAAGCGTCATTTATTTCTTCCATAACAATATCATTTGTTTCTACTCTAACCCCAATATCAACTTGGTTATTTGTCATTTTTATATGATGTTTTTCAAAAGCAGATTCTAACCATTTAGAACCTTCTCTACCAACAGCTAAAAACACATTATCGCCTTCGATAAATTCATCGCCAACCATAACACCTTTACAAACATTATTTTCAATAACAACATCAGTAACATTTGCCATAAAACGCATTTCAATTTGTTTATTTAAATCTTCATATATTCTTTTTAAAATTTCTAAATTATCTTCAGTACCAATATGTCTAACATTAGCACGTAATAATTTCAAACCAACTGCAATAGCTTTCTTTTCAATTTCACGAACTTTAGGAGTATATGGATTAGTAATTGTAGTAGTTGCACCATATTTTAAATTAATTTCATCAACATATTTAATTAATTCAATTAATTCATCTTCATCAATATAATCACTTAACCAACCACCAAATTCAGAAGTAATATTAAATTTACCATCAGAATAAGCACCTGCTCCACCAAAACCATTTGTCATAGCGCATGCTGGATAACAGCCATGTACTTTTTCTTTATTAACTGGACATTTTGTTAATTTATGCATTAAAATAGGACATTTTCTTGAATAAATATCATATCCTTTATCAAGTAAAATAACTTTTAAATTTGGATTTTTTTGCATTAATTCATAAGCACAAAAATATCCTGCTGGTCCTGCTCCAACTATTACAACATCATACTTCATATAATTACACCTTTCTTAATCATAATTCTTATTATGAACACAATAATAAGTTTATTTTTTTATTTATATTTTTTCAAGTTAACTTTATATTTTTATTAAATTTAAAAAGCTCCTATAAGGAGCTAATTAATTACATTAAGTTTTTAATTTGATCTACTTTATCTAATTTTTCCCATGGACAATTAATATCAGGTCTACCAAAATGACCATATGATGCTAAATCCATATATTTAAAAGAAGGTTTAGTTAAAGAAAAATCTCTGATAATACAACCAGGTCTTAAATCAAATACTTCATCTATAATTGATAAAATTTTCTTCTTATCAATTTTTTCTGTACCAAATGTTTCTACAGCAATAGATATTGGTTTACTTACACCAATAGCATAAGAAATTTGAACTTCTAATTTATCACTAACACCAGCAGCCACTAAATTTTTAGCTACATATCTAGCAGCATAAGTAGCTGATCTATCAACTTTAGAAGGATCTTTACCTGAAAAACATCCACCACCAGCTTTAGCAGTTCCACCATAAGAATCAACAATAATTTTTCTTCCAGTTAAACCAGTATCACCAGCAGGTCCACCAATAACAAATCTTCCTGTTGGATTAATTAAATAATTAAAATCATCATTTAAAGAAAAAGAACGAGCTACTACTTGCATAATATTTTTATGAATAAAATTTTTAAATTCATTCATATCAATATCTTCATCATGTTGAACACTCATTAAAATAGTATCAATTCTTGGTGTACCAGAAGTATAATCGATAGTTACTTGAGATTTCATATCAGGTCTAGCGCCTTTAAAAGCACCTTGATGTCTTAAACTAGAAGCATATCTTACTAACTTATGAGCTATAACAATAGGTAAAGGCATATAATTTTCTGATTCATTAGTTGCATAACCAAACATAATACCTTGATCACCAGCACCTTGATCTTCAATTTTTCCTTTAGAAACACCTTGAGCAATATCAGGAGATTGAGTTTGAATTAAATTAAGAATTTTACAATTCTTGCCATCAATTCCAATTTTTTTATCATTATAACCAATATCTAGCATTACTTTACGCGCTATTTCTTCATAATTAACATTAGCTTTAGTTGTGATTTCTCCACCAATTAAAACAAAATCGGTTGTAGTAAAACATTCACAAGCTACCCTTGATAATGGATCTTGTTCTAAACATGCATCTAAAATAGCATCAGAAATTTGATCACATAATTTATCGGGATGACCTTCTGAAACAGATTCAGAAGTAAATAAGATTTTTTCTTCCATAATACACCTACTTACTATGATGAATTTATTTTAAATCATCATCTTCGAATTCGATTAGATTAATTTTATGCATTAATAATTCACTAGCATTAACTCCAGTAATAGTTTCAATAATATCAAAATCCATTCCTGTTTCAAATAAAGTATCTGCTAATAAAAATTGCTCTTTTTTCTTTTTTGTCTTCATTTGAATCACCTAATCTAATTATGATTCAAATTTAAAAATTTATTCTTGTTTTATTGATTTTAATGCTTGTGCAATTTGATCTGGACAAGATGTATTTTTAAAACCACATTTAATACCATCTAAACGGGCAATAACTTCATTTATGTCCATTCCTTTTAAAAGAGAAACAATTCCTTTCAAATTACCATTGCACCCACCAATAACTTCTAAATTAACAATTTTACCATTCTCATAAAATATTCTCATTTCACGAGAACAAGTTCCCTTTGGGTGATAAACTAACTCATCCATAATTATTTCATTTCATTAATATATGTTTGTAATTCATTAGCTTTTTCGCCTTTAATGACTTTACAAGCATGAGCATCTTTTACTTTTTTATCAGCCATAGCTTGTGCTAAACCAGCACAACCAGGGAATCCACAAGCACCACAATTAGCGCCTGGTAACATTGCTTCAATATCTTTTTTAGTAGGATTTTCTTCAACTTTTAAGAATTTATCAGCAACTGCTAAAGCAATCGCTAAAATAATACCAGCTATTAATACAACTAATACAGCATATATATATTTCATATATTACTTCTCCTTTTCTTCACTTTTTTTCTTTCCACAAAAACTAACTTTACATTGTTTACACTCTTCTGGTAATTCATTACAGCCATCAGGCTTTTTTGTTTTACTATTTAAATAATAAATCAAAATAAATAAACCACCACATATAGCTAACGCTAAAAAAGCATAAAGATATTTCATTAGAATAATCCAGCTAATCCAGTAATTGCAAGAGCAAGAATAGCAGTAGTTACTAATGCAATACCTGCACCTTCAAAACCTTTAACAACAGGAGCATGATCAACTTTTTCTCTAATCGTAGAGAAAATAAAGATTACTAAGAAATAACCACAACCAGTTCCAAAAGCATAAACCATTGCGAATAAGAAGTCAAATCCTCCATTAGAAATTAAATCACTTGATAAACCAAGACCAGCCATTAATGCAGGAACATCGCAAATTTGTTTTGTAACATATAAAACAACACAGTTAGTAGTAATTAAAGGTAAATAAATACCTAATGAATTATATAATGCTGGTAAGAATTTCTTAACAATCATTTCTACTAATTGAACTAATGATGCAATAACAAGAATAAAACAAACTGTTTGCATAAATTCAATATTTAAAAACACTAATAATTTGTTAAGAAAATATGAAACAAGAGCAGCCATAAAAGTAACAAAGACTAAAGCTAAACCCATTCCAATAGCAGAAGATCTCTTTTTAGAAACTCCAATATAAGAACAAATACCATATCCTGTAGTTAAAATAATATTATTAGTTAACATTGCAATAATAAATACTGCAAAAATTGATGTAATAATTTGCATATTACTTAGCCTCCTTTGCTAATTTAGCTTTTTCTTTTAAAGCTTTCTTTTCTTCACTTTTAATTTTTATAAATGAAGAAATACCAACAACTAAACCAAGAGTTAAAAAAGCACCTGATTTACTAGTAAATAATGATATAGCATAGTCAGCTAAAGGATAACTAGAAAAAATAATTTCATTAGTAAATGGATTAGTTAAAGTTAATCCACCTTTTCCTAAAAATTCTCTTAATAATCCAATAATAACACAAGCAACTAAGAAACCAACACCAGTTCCTAAACCATCAATAATAGATGGAAGAACTTTATTTTTAGAAGCAAATGCTTCACCTCTACCTAAAACAATACAGTTGACAGTAATCATTGAAATAACAACACCTAAAGAACTATATAATGTTGGAGTAAATGCTTCCATTAATCTATCAACCATAGTAACAAAACAAGCAATAATAACAATAAAAACTGGAATTCTAATTTCATTTGGAACAATTTTTCTAATTAAAGAAATAACTAAATTCGTAAAGAATAAAACAAGGATAACAGCAACACCCATACCAAGAGCTTTATCAAAAGTATCAGTAACAACAAGTACTGGACATAATCCTAAAAGCATAACAAGGATAGGATTTTCTTTAAAAATAGGATTTACAAAAGTTTTTAATAAATTTGGTCTATTCTCTTCCATAATTAAAACTCCCATGTTCTTGCATTATAATCATTAAATGCAACACTAATAGCTTCTTTAACTGCATTTGAAGTATAAGTAACGCCTGATACAACAAAACTACCTTTTCCATCATATCCATCTAATCTATTAGAAATATCTTTATTATCTTTATAATGAGAATATCCTAAAGATTGGCTAGATGTATCAAGATTATAATATCCATCAACAGTATTTGTATCAAAAGAAATACCTAAATAAAATGTCATAGTTTCATAACCAGAAGTTGAACTTAATTTATAAACTGCAGATTTAGTATCATTGTGTTTTACAATAGTTAAGCCAAGTAAAGTTTTATTAGCTGCATCACCCAATTCAATATCTGTTGTTTCTACTTCATCAACTTTATACATATTACGATATCCTTCTTGAAGTTTTTTAATTTTAGCTTCTTCAATAGGACCATCAGTTAAATAAACAACGCCAGCAAGCAAGCCACCAGCTATTAAACAAGTAAGACCTAAAAATAATGGTAATTTAATAAATTTATTCATAATTATGCCTTAACCTTTCCAAGAGTATGTTCAGCATTTGCATATTCAATAACTCTTTGCATTACAGTCATATATCCAATAGCAGTATATGTAGCGCCTACATGAATAACAAAATCTTCATCTTTATAATCATTTATATCTCTAAATGTATCATAAGAAACTTTTGTAAATTCTTCAAATTTCTTTGGTGAATCAATTTTAATATAATTATTATAGAATTCTACTGCTTTAGAAGCATCAGTCATACTATATTTTGATGCATCTCCACCATTTTCTGAAAGAAGAACATCACCATATCCTCCTCCAGCTCCAGAAGAAATATATTCAGTAGCAACAATTTCTTTTTTAGCATAATCAAGAGAAACATTATATTTTACTGAAACATAAGAAGCTGCTGTTTTTTCACTAGCAGTATATCCTGTTGCAAATGAGATATAAACATCTCCATTTTTAACATTAGTTTCA
Organism: uncultured Mollicutes bacterium; assembly: GCA_900551385.1. Taxonomy (GTDB): domain Bacteria; phylum Bacillota_I; class Bacilli_A; order RFN20; family CAG-449; genus CAG-449. Next base: position 9,347 of record URVS01000030.1, read on the forward strand.
AAAATATCAGTTTCACTTGTATATTTAGTATCAAAATTATAATCTTCACCAGAAGAAGAATTTATCATCCAAGTTTTTGTATCTTCATTCTTACTATATGAAATATAAAGACCAGTATCTTCTTTTTGGTTATCACCATTTTCATCAACATAAGAGATATATAATGATTGCATTTTACTACTTCCACCAGTAAGAGTATATTCTACATCAGAATAAGTATTAAAATAATCATTAAAGCTTCCTAAATCATCATTAGAAAATAAATTAGTTAATTTAACAATTTTCTTTTCAAGATTTTCGCCTAAATATCCACTAACTTCAACTTGATATTTAGAAATGCCATTTTCTTCACTTAATTTCTTTACATTTGATTTAATTCCACAAGCTTTAACAGGTTGAGCATTAACAAAACCTGCTTTATCAACAGACATAGCACCAGTTACACAACCAGAAGTAATAGCAATAGCACCTAAAACACAAGTAGTAATTAATTTACGTTTTGTAAATTGATTAGATAATCCTTTAATTGAAGAATCAATTAATGGAGTTAATGCATTCATAATTAAAATAGAGAAAGCAACACCAGATTGAGCAGCGCCTAAATATCTTATTAATAAAGTAAAGACAGCTGTTCCAATTCCAAAAATAATTTTTCCAGCAGGAGAAGTTGGAGTAGTAACTGGATCAGTTAAACAGAATACTGCACCAAAAATAATACCACCAGTTAAGATTTGAACTAAAGCAAATTCAAAACTATTAATACCATAACCTGCAACTAATCCCATAAAGAATGTACTAATATAAATAGTTGCAACATAGAAAACAGGAGCTCTCCAATCAATCACTTTTCTTATTGCGTAAATTACACCAATAATTAAAATAACTAAAGTAAATGTTTCACCTAATGCTGAATAATAATTACCTAATAATAAATTAGATAAATTTAATCCAGCTTTAGATAAAGTTTCAAGTGACCAATTAGTTGCGCCAAATTGAGTAATAATTGTCGCACCAGTTGAAATAGTTGCATCATATTTCATTTTTGATAAGAATACTGTTTGAGCAAATACTCTACCAACAATAGCAACATTGAAAATATTGTAACCAAAACCACCAAATAACATTTTTGAAACTGCAATTGCAAATATTGTTGTAATTATAATTGCGTAAAATGCAGTACCAACAGGGAATAATAATCCTAATATTAATCCACTAATATAACCATAAGATTTAAATAATTTAAACAATAAATCTTTAAATGTTCCTTTTTCTTTAATATGTTTTGGAAGCATAAATAAGCATTCAGTAACTAAAGCTACTAACATACAAACTATTGGATTAAAAATAGCTCTAATCCCATTATCAACACTTAAAGTAAAATAATAAACAATACCACAAATCCAAACAAGTAATAAACCAATACCAAATTCAAGCATAATTTGAGTAGTTGATCTTTTACTACGGAAATATGGACTTGGATTCATACCAAATTTCATTTTATTTTCCTCCCTTTTGAGCTTTTTTCTTTGCTTCTTCAATACTTAAGAATAATTTGCCTTTTTTAACAAAATCAGCAACATCAATGAAGCTTGGACAAATATATGAACATAATCC
>URVS01000031.1 GCA_900551385.1 uncultured Mollicutes bacterium
AAATATTTAGTTTGTTATAGATATAAAGATGTAAATTTTATGTTATAATCTCATCTTTAACAGTTAGAAGAAAATAAAAGTGGAAATAATCCCTAAAATAAGGTAATATTTCCACTTTTTGAATTGAAGTAAAATGTTGTATGTAAACTAATTTTTTGTAGAAGTAATAATTTTTTTAATTTTACTTGAGCGATAAGCTTGTTTATTTAAAGGAATATTAAATTTGTTAGTAAGATCTAAGAGTAATTGTTCATTAGTATATAAAGGAATAAATCCTTCATCAGATACTTTAACAAGATTTATTTCTTTTAACTTATTAATTATTTTTGTAATTGTATATTGATTCTTCTCAGCTTCAATTTGTTGTTCAAGAATTCTAGTAATTAATAAAGCAATAAAACAAGTTAAGAAATGAGCTTTAATTCTGTCTTCTCTTTGAAGATATATTGTACCAGCATCAAACTCGGTTTTCATGATTCTAAAAGACTCTTCAATTTGCCAACGATTATGATTAATACTGATGATGGTATTTGCATCATCTTTTAAATTGGTTGCAATACAATAATATCCATCAAATTTAGATTCTTCTTTATATAAATCTTCATCTAATACTAAAATATTTGTATCAATCAATTCACCATTTTTATCAAAAGATAAATTCTTAATAAATCTCTTACAATCATTGGCATTAGTTTTATTAAATTTAAGTTTTGATTCAATTAATTTTTTGGCTCTTTCAAATTGTTCTTGTCTAATTCTTTGCTGATATATTTTGTATTTAGAAGAGTAGGTTATTATTAAATCTTGCTGATTTAATTCTGCAGGATATTTATCTCCATCAATTAAAACTTTTATTTGTTTATCAGTTAAAGGAACTCTTTTATAAACCGTCTCAATTGTTTCATTTTGTTCATCTATTTCAGTTGCTTGTTTGAAACTATATTTTTGATCTAATGATTTCCATTTTATATTTTCATTATCAAAAATATTGCTTAAAACATCTTTAGGTAATTTCTTTAATGATTGACTTACTATAAAGGCTCTTTCTTGTATTGAATTAAACCATCTATTATTATATGAACCCAATCCAGCATCAGAACAATAGATAAATTTTGATAAATTAAAATCTTTTATTATTTTTTCTTCTAATGGTCTTACTGTTACTTGTTCACTGGTATTTCCTGGATTTATATTAAAAGCTAATGGTAAACCATTACCATCCATAAATAATCCCATTTGTACAATTGGATTTGGTCTATGTTCTTTACTTACTCCATATTTTCTTAATTCATCTTCTTTTTCTATTTCAAAAAAATAATTTGTACAATCATAGTAAAGAACCTTTGTATTTCTTTTAATCAAACGAGAACTATTCTTATATAGTTTTGATTGTATTGAATCAATTTCTTTTGCAAGTATAGATAAACTTCTATATACATCATGTAACTCATAATTTGGTTGTTCTAAAAAATTCTTAGCTAATTTATATGTTGATAGTTTACTTGAAGGATATATTATTCTTGAAAAAATCAAATCTTTTAATATTTTATTTATATCATAAGCAAATTTATACTTCTCACTTATTTCTAAACATACTTTATCTAGATTTAATCCATAATATATCTTTTGTAAAAATAAATATCCTGCATTATATTGTACTTGCTTATTCAATTCTAAATCTCTAGTAGGAAAGAATTTAACAACAAAATTATCTTCATCTTGCTTTTTTTCTTCTGTTAAACGTTTTGCTTCGTTTCTACAATATTCTAAAGCATTATCATGTTCTTTTTCTAAATCAGATAATCTACCTAATCTTTTAATAACTTTAGTTTTAACTTTATTATCAACACGAATAGAATCAACAATATAAACAATTTTATCAGAACCAGACTTCATTAAAGAAATACGCATAAATAATCACCTAATACTATTATATCACACCATACAAAGCCATACAACAAAATTATTATTGAAATTTGACAAAATAAAAAAGAAACTTATACATAGTATAATATTTCTTGCTTTCTTCGCTTTTTTATTCAATAACTGTCAAAGACCCGAATATAATTAAAGTCATCGATAAAATATCTAAAGATAAAATAGTTTTATCTATTAATCATTATGGTGAATTATTAAATAATAGTGAAATTATTAATTTAGAAAAAACAATTCGATAAATAAATATCAAAATGAATATTTTAATGATAAAAGTATTTAAGTTTATTTTTTAATCGATTATAATATTCTTGTTTAAAAAAGGAGATTTTTAAAATGTACGAAATAGTTAATGTATACGCACGTGAAGTTCTTGATTCTCGTGGTAATCCAACTGTCGAAGTAGAAGTTACTCTCGATTGTGGTGTTATGGGTAGAGCTATTGTTCCAAGTGGAGCATCTACTGGTGAAAATGAAGCACTCGAACTTCGTGATGGCGATAAAACAAGATTCTTAGGAAAAGGTGTCTTAAAAGCAGTTAAAAATGTTAATGAAGTAATTGCTCCAGCAGTTGTTGGTATGGATGCTGATAATCAAACTTTAATTGATAAAGTTTTACTTGAATTAGATGGAACACCATTTAAATCACATTTAGGTGCTAATGCAATGTTAGGTGTTTCTTTAGCATGTGCAAGAGCAGCAGCTGAAGCTCACGAATTACCTTTATATCAATATTTAGGTGGTCCTAATGCAAAAGTTTTACCTACTCCAATGATGAATGTTGTTAATGGTGGTGCTCATGCTGATTCAACAGTTGACTTCCAAGAATTCTTCATTATTCCAGCAGGCTTTACTACATTCCATGAAGCTTTAAGAGCAGGTGTTGAAACATTCCACTGCTTAAAGAGTGTTTTAAAATCAAAAGGTTATGAAACTGGTGTTGGTGATGAAGGTGGTTTCGCTCCAAGCTGCAAACATGGTAATACTGAACCTCTTGAATTAATTATGGAAGCTATCAAAAAAGCAGGATATGTACCTGGTGAACAAATTTTCTTAGGTATGGATGTTGCTGCAAGTGAATTCTTTAATAAAGAAACAAAGAAATATGATTTAGTCAAGAGTGGAGAAGGTTCAAAGACAAGTGAAGAAATGATTGCTTGGTTCAAACAAATGACTGAAACATATCCAATCATCACTATTGAAGATGGTTTAGGTGAAGAAGACTGGGAAGGCTGGGCTAAATTAACTGCTGAACTCGGTGATAAGATTCAATTAGTTGGTGATGATTTATTCGTTACAAATAAAGACTTCTTAAAGAAAGGTATTGTTAACCATGTTGCTAATAGTATCTTAATTAAAGTTAACCAAATTGGTACTTTAACAGAAACTCTTGATACAATCAGAATGGCTCAAACAAATGGTTATACAACAATGGTTTCTCATAGAAGTGGTGAAACAGAAGATACAACAATCGCTGATTTAAGTGTTGCTGTTAATGCTGGACAAATTAAAACTGGTTCTGCTTCAAGAACAGATCGTATGGCTAAATACAATCAATTATTAAGAATTGAAGACGAACTTGGTGAATGTGCTGAATTTGAAGGTTTAAGAGCTTTCAAAAAATATAGATTCACTAAATAATTTTAATTAATAATTTATTTGATTATAAAGATGGCTTTATGCCATCTTTTATTGTGAAAAGGAGGAATTTATGGTAAGAGAAGATATTGATTCATTTATTAAAAAAATACCTAATAATGTTATTTTAGTGGCAGCTACTAAATATGCTAGTATTGATGATATGTTTATATTATTAAAACATGGAATCAATAATTTTGGTGAAAATAGAGTAGATTCATTTTTGAATAAATATAATGAATTAAAAAATGAAAATATTATATGGCATTTTATAGGTCATTTACAAAGAAACAAATGTAAAGATATTATTAATAAAATAGATATTTTACATTCTTTAGATTCACTTGAATTAGCTAAAATAATAGAAAAAGAAAGACATGATATTTTACCTACCTTTATTGAAGTATCAATTAATTTAGAAGAAAATAAAAATGGTGTTGATTATCGATATTTAAAAGATTTTATTATAAAAATGAAAGAATTTAAAAAAATAAAAATAATAGGTTTAATGATGATGTCAAAAAAATATTCTAACCATGATGAACTTATTAATCAATTTAAAAAAATAAAAGAATTACGAAATAATTTAGAACAAGAATTAAATATATCATTACCTTATTTATCAATGGGAATGAGCGATGATTATGTTGAAGCTATTAGTCAAGGTGCTAATTATATTAGATTAGGAAGAATTTTATTTGATTTGTAAAATGCCTAAAATTAGGCTTTTATTGATAACTCTACTCATAGTAGAGTTATTTTTATTATTAGTAGAGTGGTAAAATTTATAGTAGAAAATTTATTTTAATAGTAGGGTGTAATTTTATATTTACTTATATATGATAATTTTAGAGGTGATCATTATGAGTTATGAAGATGTTAATAAAATTACATTACCAAAATATTCTTATAAAGAGGAAGAAGTGAATTGGATTTCCCATGCGGTAGGAGCAATTATTGGATTAATAATATTTTTTATTTGCTTTGGCTTAGCACTTAAATTTAATAAAGCAAGTTATAGTATGATAAGCATTGTTGTTTATGGTTTATCAATGATGACACTTTATTCTATGTCTGCTCTTTATCATGGATCTAAAGCAAATACAAGAAAGAAAAGAGTAAGAAGAATTATCGATCATTGTACAATTTTTATCTTAATCGCAGGAACATATACTCCAGTATGTTTAATGGGTGAAATTACTGTATATCATATTATTTTATTGTTAATTGAATGGATTTTTGCTTTTATTGGTATAAGTATTAATGCTTATGATTTTAATAAATTATGGGTAAGAATTGTATCAATGACTTTATATTTAATTTTAGGTTGGGCTATTATGCTTTTTCCTAGTATATATAATAATTTACCATTTAATTCTTTTATGTTTATTTTAAGTGGTGGAATTGCTTATACAATAGGCTCTATATTATATGGAATAGGGCATAATGTTAAATGGTTTCATTCTGTTTTTCATTTCTTTTGTTTATTAGGTACAATTCTTCAAGCTATTGGAATTATAATTATGATTATGTAATTTATTAGTTTTGTCATATAATAAAGATATGGAGATTTATTATGTGTACAGCAGTTAAATATAAAAATTATTTTGGAAGAACTTTAGATTATGAATTTTCTTATGGTGAAGAAATATGTATTACTCCAAGGCAATATAATTTAAATTTTAAACATTTAAAAAATAATTCTCATCATTTTGCTTTTATGGGAATGGCTCATATTGAAGATAATTATCCCCTTTATTATGATGCTTTTAATGAAAAAGGATTAGCGATTGCAGGATTAAATTTTGTTAATAATGCTTGTTATTTTAAAGAAAAGAAAAATAAAATTAATGTTACTCAATTTGAATTAATTCCATATCTATTAAGTAATTATTCTACAATTAAAGAAATAAAAAATGTTTTAAAAAAGATTAATATTACTAATATTCCTTTTAATGATAAATTACCATGTTCACCTTTACATTGGTTAGTTAGCGATAAAAATGAATGTATTGTAATTGAACAAACTAAAAGTGGATTACATGTTTATGATAATAAAATAGGTGTTTTAACTAATAATCCACCTTTTGAAGAACAATTATTTAATTTAAATAATTATCGACATTTATCCACTAAAGAAAAAGAAAATACATTTATTCCTAATATTGAATTAAATACATATAGTCGTGGATTAGGTGGAATTGGCTTACCTGGAGATTTATCTTCAATGTCAAGATTTGTCAGAGTTAGTTTTGTAAAAGCTCATTCTATTTCAAATGATAATGAAGAGAATAATGTTTCTCAATTTTTTCATATATTAAATTCAGTTGATCAACAAAGAGGGTGCTGTGAACTTGAAAATGGTAAATATGAAATAACTATATATACTTCATGTTGTTCTTTAGATAAAGGTTTATATTATTATACAACTTATGATAATCATCAAATTAATGTAATAAATATGTTTAAAGAAGATCTAGATACTAATAACTTAATTAGATATCCATTACTTGATAAAGAAAATTTTAATTTCCAAAACTAATTATGAAAAAAATGTAAATTATATATTCTTTTGACAGTACTTAATAAAGAATTTATAATTGATAATGCTTGTGAGGAATTTAAAATGGAACATAATTGTAAATTAGGATCAATTGAAGTAATCTGTGGACCGATGTTCGCTGGTAAATCAGAAGAAATAATAAGAAGAGTAAAAAGAATTGAATACGCTAAAAAGAAAGTTTTATGCTTTAAACCATCAATAGATAATAGATATTCAAAAGATGAAATAGTATCACATAATCAAAATAAGAAAAAATCATTTGTAATTACTAATTCTAGTGAAATATATAATTATATTAAAGAAGATACTTATGCAGTTGTAATTGATGAAGTTCAATTTTTGGATAATAACATTGTTAAAGTTTGTGAGCAATTAGCTAATGATGGAATAAGAGTTATTGTTGGTGGTTTAGATATGGACTTTAGAGGTGAACCATTTCCAATTATTGCTGAATTATTATCAAGAGCAGAAGATGTTACAAAATTAAACGCAATATGTGTTAAATGTGGAGAAAATGCGACAAGAACTCAAAGGATAATTAATGGTATACCAGCTTTTTTTGAAGATCCAATTGTGATAATTGGCGCAAAAGAAGCTTATGAACCTCGTTGTAGAAAATGTCACGAAGTACCACATAAAAATAAATAAAGATATATAAAAAAAGAAGCATTATGCTTCTTTTTAATTGTTCAATTTATCAATTTCTTCAATTTGTTCTTTAGTAGGAATAAAGATTTCTTTTTCGTTTCTAAAGAATTCATCATAATCTAAGCCATACCCTACAATAAAGGCATCACCAATTTCTTTTCCTACATAATCAACTGGAACATCAACTTTTCTTTTACATTTTTTATCTAAAAGAACACAAATAGAAATGTCTTTTGGATAATAATTATTTTTTAAATATTCTTTAAACCATTCAAGAGTTACCCCAGTATCAATAATGTCTTCAACAATAACAACATCTCTACCAGTTAAATCAGTATCGATATCTTTTTTTAATTTAATAACGCCAGTAGATTCTTTTCCCATGTATGAAGAAATAGTTACATAATCAGTTAAAATTGGACATTCAACTTCTCTAATTAAGTCCATCATAAATGGTAATGCACCTTTCATAACTCCAATAAATACAGGAGGTAAAACATTATCTTTATACCTTTCTGTAAGTTCATGACCTAATCTTTTGCAAATTTCATGAAGTTCTTTTTCACTAACAACGATATCTTTCATAATTTAAATGTTTCTCCTTAAAAATAAGAACAAAAATAGTATAACTTTATTTTGAACTTAAAAAAAGCAATAAAGCTTTATTTATTGTTTTTCTCTTCATTATATAAATAAAAGAATAATTTTGCGTAAGTAGAATGATTTTTAATAACGTAGATTGGTTGATCATTTTCATCTTTTTTTCCTGAATCTTCGCCTTTAGAATTATCTTCATAATCGTTAACACCATTCTTGTTACCATTTAATTTTAAAAATAAATCATTAAAGAATGTTCCCACTTTACTTAATAAATCATGTTCGCTCCAAAATTTGTTTAAAGTAGCATATTCTTTTACAATATCTTTATTTAAACGATTAAATTGTTTAACATATTTATCATAATTTGTTTGAGCATATATTCTTAATAATGAAGAAAAATTGTGATAATAACTTGAATATCTTAAATATTCATTATCACTACTTAATGTTATGTACATTGCAAGTAAATTAGCATCATTTTCTCTAAAAATTCCTTTAGAATGTGCCATTTCGTGTGCCATAGTATGAGGTAATTCGACACTAGAAATATCTTTATTAATATTTGCTTCACCAGTTGGTGCAAAAAATACACCAGTTATATGTAATTCGGTAAAGACATTAGAAAATGTTAATTTCTTTACATTAGGGGTAAATGAAGAATAATAATTAGCATCTAATCTTTTATATTCATTAATTAAAATATTATTCAATTCTTCAAAAGTATAAGGTGAAACAATTGTGCCATCTTCATTTCTATCAAAATGAGTTGATATTTCATTATAATCTTCTAAAAAATAATCAAAAGTTTGATCAATAAATTCATCACTTACTTCTTGGTCATATTGAGGAACATATAAACTTTCTTTTCCATAAGAAATAGAAGCGGTTGCTACATAAATATTGGTTACTAAAAAGGCAACAATAAATAATGATAAGAATTTATTAAGTGATTTATAAAATTGTTTTTTACATAATTTAACAATAATACTAATAACAAAATATATAGCTAAAATGACTAAAATTATAAATATCCATTCATATAAACTAAAAGGGATATTTGAAGTTATTTTTGACATAAAAGAAATATATTTAGTAGAAATATTATTCGTATACCATTCTGCATAATTAGTATTATTTTTTATAATGCACAAAAAAATGAAGATAAGAATTAATAAAACACTGATAATAGATTTAATAATTAATTTTTTCTTTTTCATATATATAGAATACTTAATTTTAGATAAAATAAAAAGACCTTTTCAGGCCTTAATATCGCTTTAATAAAATTATTCAACTTCAATAGCTTGAACTGGACAATTTGCAGCAGCTTCTTCAACAGCTGGAACTAAATCTTCAGGGATATCACCTAAAACATTTTCAGCAGTTCCACTTGCACCAAAAGCAAATACTGCATCACAAGTACCAACACATAAGCCACAGCCGATGCAATTTTCATTAACTTTACATTTTTTTGCCATAATAAGACCTCCTCGTGTACAAAAATATTATAGACCATTTATTTAATTTGATAAAGTGTTTTTTTATAAGAAACAATATAAAAAAGTTATATAAAGCTAACTATAAATCAATATTTTAATTATAATTTTTAGTACTTAAATATCATAAAATGTTATTATCTATTTAAAATATAAACAAAGTTTGTTATGATTATTTAGGTTAAAAGGTGATAAAAATGCAACAAGATAAGATGATTGAAAGATTAGACACTATGGAAAAAAGATTAAAAGAAATTGATGATCTTTTATGTACAGATGAAATAGTTTCTAATGTAGCAAAAATGACTGAATTAAATAAAGAAAGAGCAACTTTAGAAGAACCAGTAGAAAGATATACTGAATACAAAAAAATGTTATCAGATATTGAAGATTCTAAAATAATGGAAAGTGATGAAGATCCTGAAATTGCTGCTTTTGCTAAAGAAAATATCAAAGAATTATTAGAAAAAAGTGAAAATCTTTATAATGAAATAAAATTAATGCTTGTACCAAAAGATCCTAATGATAGTAAAAATATTATTTGTGAAATTAGAGGAGCTGCTGGTGGTGATGAAGCTAATATTTTTGCTGGAGATTTATTTAGAATGTATACTCGTTATGCTGAACAAAAAGGTTGGAAAATACAAGTATTAGATTCTAATGAATCAGAAATGGGTGGATTTGCATCTATTTCATTTATGATTAAAGGTGAAGGTGTTTATTCACGTTTAAAATTTGAATCAGGTGCACATAGAGTTCAAAGAGTTCCAAAGACAGAAGCAAGTGGAAGAATTCATACATCTACTGCAACAGTATTAGTAATGCCAGAAACTCAAGAAGTTGAAGTACATATTAATCCTAGTGATTTACAAATAGATACTTATCGTTCTTCAGGAGCAGGTGGACAAAATGTTAATAAAACAGAATCAGCTGTTAGAATTACTCATATTCCTACTGGGATTGTTGTTGCTTGCCAAGTAGAAAGATCTCAACTTCAAAATAGAGAAATTGCGATGAATTTATTAAGAGCAAGAGTATATGCTGCTGCTCAAGCTGAACAAAATGAAAAAATTGATTCAGAAAGAAGATTAAAAGTTGGTACTGGTGAAAGATCAGAAAAAATTAGAACTTATAATTATCCTCAAAATAGAGTAACAGATCATCGTATTGGTTTTACAATTCAAAAACTTGATCGTGTTATGGAAGGTGAACTTGATGAAATTCTTGATGCTTTAATTAACGCTGATCAACAAGATAAACTAGCGGCTGAAAACAAAAATAATGAATAAAAAGTTAAAAGATATTATTCAAGAATCAAAAAAATATATTACTGAAGAATTATCCTTTGAAGAGATTAAATGGCTCTTAAAGGATATTTTTTCGTTAGAAGAATATGAATTAATTGCAAAAAGTAATGATATTTTTGATGATGAAAAATTTATGACTTTATTAAAAAAAGCTAATGATGTTCCCGTAAGTTATTTATTAGGTTATCAAGATTTTTATGGTTATCGATATCAAGTAAATAAAAATGTATTAATTCCAAGAAATGAAACAGAAGAATTAATTAATTATTGTTTAGAATATATTAAAAAAAATAATTATAAGAGAATAAAAATATTGGAAATTGGAACTGGTTCTGGATGTATTTGTATTACTTTAAATAAAGAATTAGATAAATTAAATATTGATAATGAAATTACTTCTTGTGATATCTCTATCGATGCTTTAAAAGTGGCTAGAAATAATGCTTTAATATTAAAAAGTAATATAAATTTTATTGAATCTGATGTGTTTTCTAATCTTATTAATTATGATTATGATTTAATTATTTCTAATCCTCCATATATAGAAAAAAATGAATTTGTTAGTAAAAGAGTTTTAAATAATGAACCACATATTGCTTTGTTTAGCGATGAAACTGGATTAGAAATATATAAAAAAATATTTTCTCAAATAAACAAATTTATAAATTTAAAAGCTTTGTTTTTTGAAATATCACCATGTATAGAACAAGGCCTTGAATTATTAAAAAATAAATATTGTCCTAATTTTAAT
>URVS01000032.1 GCA_900551385.1 uncultured Mollicutes bacterium
GATTTTATGGATTTAAAAAATATTGAATTCATTGAAAAAAATAAACCAGCAATTGATGAAGATATTCATTTAGTAAATAATCAAATAAAGGGTATATTGCCAGATGTCTATAAAGAATTTTTAAAAATAACAAATGGTGCGGTATTAAATGAATATGTTTTTTATAGTACAAAAGAAATGATAGAAATGTACAAATGTCATGATTTTTCTAATAATATGCCAGAATATATAAGTATTGGTAATAATAATGGAGACTGGGAACTTGTTATAAAGGCAACAAAAGATGCTACATTGTGTGGCTTTTTAGATGCAGGATCAATTGGTATTTCTGATCCTGATGAATGGTTTGATTTTAGATTATGGATAAATGAGGGATGTAAGATGTTTGAAGAAGATGATAATAGTGATTTAGGGAAAGTATATATTATAAAATTACCAAAAGAAAAATTAAAATTTTTAGCTGAAACTTTCTCTAAAAACGTTAGAGAATTAGAAGGTGCATTAAATAGATTATTATTCCATACTGTTTCTTTAAAAGATGATGAACAAATATCATTACAAGAAATTCAAGATGCAGTTAATATAATGATGCCTAAAAATGATAAAAAGAAATTAATTACTGCTCAAGATATAGTTGAACAAGTCGCTAAATATTATTCTATTTCTGAAGAACAAATAATGTCTCCTATTAGAAATGCTCAAATTGCATTAGCTAGAAGAATTTCTATGTATTTATGTAGATCTTTACTTGGTATGTCATATATTCAAATTGGTCAATTTTTCAAAAGAGACCACAGCACTGTTATTACAGGTGTGGATAAAGTGGGGAGAGAAATTAAAACAGATAATCAATTAGCCTCAGCTATTTTAGACCTAAAAAAAGCCTTAAAAAAGTAGAAAAAACATAGTTTTATATACTATTTTATGGTAAAATTAAATTAATAAAAGTTGTGAATATTTGACTTATCCACATTATCCACACCCTTTATTATTATTAAATATAAATAATATAAATTATTAAATAAAAGGAGAAAAAAATGAAATTAACAATTAATAGATTAAGATTCTTAAAATTATTAAATACAGTAAATATTGCAATTTTACCTAAATCACCAACTCCTGCATATTTAAATTTTAAAATTGATATGCAAGAAGATAAATTATTATTATTAGGTAGTAATGGTGAATTAACAATTACTTCTTCATGTCCAATTAAAGAAGATGATAAATATATCATTACTGATTATGAAGTAGGTACAACTTTAATTTCTGCTAAATTCTTATTAGAAATTGTTAGAAGACTTGAATCTGATTTTGTAACTATTGAAATTGTTGATGATGTTATTGCTAGAATTTCTGATAATAAATCTGAATTTAAATTAAATGCTGTTAGAGCATATGAATATCCAGATTTAGATTTAGATATTATTGGTGAAAAAGTTAATTTCACATGTGAAGATTTAAAGAAAATTGTTTCTCAAACTGCATTTGCTGCTTCTACTAAAGAAGTTAGACCTGTATTAACAGCAATAAACGCTAAAGCGGATGGTTCTACTATTGAATTTGTAGCGACAGATAGCTATCGTTTAGCAAAGAAAACATATTATCTTAAAGAAGTAGTTCATTTTAATTCAAACATTCCTGTAAAGACCTTAAATGAAGTTTCTAAGATTGTTGAAGGTGGAGAAGTAAGTTTAACTATTTCAAACACTAAAGCTGTCTTTACTTATAATGAAACAAATATTTATTCTCGTTTAATTGCAGGTGATTTTCCAAAAATATCTGGTATGTTCCCTTCAAATTATCCATATATTTTACAAGTTAATTCAAATAAATTTATTTCAGCAATGGAAAGAGTTTCATTATTAGCTATTGAAAGAGAAAATATTGTTAAATTATCTGTATCCAATGAAAAATTAGAAATATCTTCTAAATCAGAACAAATTGGATCTGCTAATGAAACAATTGATGATTATAAATATACTGGTGATATATTTGAAATATCATTTAATGTTAATTATGTTATTGATGCAATTAAAGCTGCTCAAAGTGAAGAAGTTGTTTTATCATTTGTTGGTGAAATGTCAGCATTTAAAGTATCTTCTCCTAATGATAATTCTTTAGTACAAATTGTTACCCCAGTAAGATCTTATTATTAATAAATTAAATAAAAATGATTAAGTTTGTAGAATAAAATCTATTTACTTAATCATTTTTTAAATTGTTGATTTTTTGATTCAATTAAGATTAATTGTATTATTTTTTTATAATTTTCTTTTAATTCATTATTATCTATTTTATTTAATAAATTATTTATAAGTTCTTCTTCTCTTTTTGAATCATAAATAGGAAGATTATGTTCTTTTTTATATTGACCTATTTGTTTACTTATATTCATTCTTTATAAATATAAAGATAATTCATTATCTATTTCATTTATTTTTTTTCTTAATTCTTTTAAATCCATATATTAACCTCTAATGAAGATAAATCCATAACCTGCTAATAAACTAGCTAATATCAATATACCAAAAATAATTAAAGCATCTTTTCTATGTTCTTTATTTTTTAATAATAAGAAAGTACCTAATCCAGCATTTACCATTAATCCAGATAAACATGCACTAAAAGGTATCGCGTTTAATATATATAAATTAGCAATTAAAACAGAACTTGCACAATTAGGAATTAAACCAATTATTATAGAGAATAAAGGAGATAAATATTTATTATTAGTTAAGAAATTAATAACATTTTCTTCACCGATATAATAAAGAATTGTACCAAAAATAAATGTTATTAAAAAAACATAAATAAAGATTTTAAGGCTATGAATTAAAGGGTGTAATAAATGAGCATGAAGAGGGTTTTCTTTTTCATTATTTATTTCATGATGACAACATCCTTTTTGAATTTCTTTATGATGATGACAATGTTCTTGATGATCATGAACTTCTTTTTTAGAATTAGTATATATTACATCAACTAAAAAGCCTACAATAAAACCTAAAATAAACTTTAAACCAATTAATAAAAAAGCATATGGCAATTTATTTATAGAAGTAAATAAAATAGGTAATGCTTCATCACTACAAGAAATAAAAACTGCAATTAAAGTACCAATAGTTATATGTCTTTTTAAATACAAATCACTAGCTAATACAGAAAATCCACATTGTGGAATTAAACCTATTAATGAGCCAAATAAAGGAGATAATTTTTTATTTTTTTCAAATAAAGAAGATATATGTGCTTCAAAAAAAGATAGTATTAAATTAAATATAAATACTATTAATAAAATTTTTAAACTATCTAATAAAGAATCAATAAATATATCAAGCATAATTTAAGTATTAACTTATTTTTATAATTTAATCAATATATTTAAAATCAAAATTAATATTTGCATCATCAATACTAATAATTAAATATGTTCCTTTATTACCATCTCTAGGTCTTGTTAATGATCCAGGATTAGCAATATAAATACCATCAACTTCTTTTAAATAATGTTTATGAGTATGACCATGCAAATAAATTTTACAATTTAATGACTTAATGTAATCAATATCTAAAAATTGATAATTTTGACCATGTTCACAAAATAATTTACCAATAGGTAAAGATATTTCTCTATACAAAGGATATTCTTCAAAATCACAATTACCTTTAACAGAAACAAATGGAGAAAGAAAAAAACTTGGGAGTTCAGAATCACCCAAGTGTAAAAAATAAGAGCAATCTTGATGTTTTAAAGCAAGAATTTGTAATAATTCTTGATTAGAATGAGAATCAGAAACAACAAGTATTTTAATCATTTTTTGTATGTTCAATTATTTTATTTTTAATTTTTTCAAAATCTTCTAATGAAAATCCTTCATTTTCATGAAGAGAATAAAGTTGAGCAATTGTTTTTTCAGCTTCTTCAGGAGTATAAGATTCTTTAACTAAATATTCAGTACTGATTTGAATAGTACAAGTAGGAGTTTTTGTTTCATTACGATTGATATGTTTTATTTTCATAAATCTACCTTTCTATTTTATATAATAAATAATAAGAACTATGTCTTGTAACTAATAAAATTATATTAATAAAATGATTATATTTCAAGATAAACGATATTATATAACAAAATAAACTAGTAATAAGTTAATCAAGACTTTTCTTATAACGATAATATTTATCAATACTAATTCCAAGTTTTAAACAAGCATCTTTTATTGATATTTCTTTTTTATTTATTTTATCTTGTAAAGTTAAAAATTCTAATTTATCAACATAAATAGGCTTTCTACCTTTATAAATATGATTTGTGTTTTTAATACCTTCTTTTTGTTTAGAATAAATAAAATTATAGGCTTTTTGGTATATATAAATTAAAGTTTGATAAATATCTTTTCTATTTTTATCATTAATAACTAAATTATTGATTATGACATCATTACCTTTAGTAATATTGTTTAAAATAATTTTAATTGTATCAGCAGTATTATTTTTGTTAGAAATATTATTAATAATAATTTTTTGTTTGTTTTCAAATTCTTTTACATAAAAATTATCTCCAGAATATTTCATTTTCGTTTTTATTAAATAATCAATAGGATTCATATAATCCATATTTAAAGAAGATAATATTTCATTAAAATCTTCTCTATTTTTTTGTGGTACTCTTTCACTGATAAAGACAGGAAGAGAAGTTCTTATATATTGTTTTCTTTTTAAATCTAAATTTAATCCAGGAATACCTTGAAAAATATCACTACCTAATAAAGAAATAACATTATAATTTGGTTCAAATATATATTTAAATGATTCATCTTCATTTAAAATATAAGTGATTTTACAAACATAAAATTCAATATTTAAATCATTTTTTAGACAAATCATACCAGTGGAAATTAATTTATTCATAGCTTTTACCTCGTAGCTTATTATAAGAATATTTTATGATTTTTTCATACCTTTCATTTAATATTTTCTTGTAAAATTGTTTGTGAATTTGAAAAATTAATTCTATATTATCGATCAAATTAAAAATATCATTCATATTTATTCTCGGAAAAATTCTTGTTAATGCTTCATTACATTCTTTATATCTTAAAGAAGAAATTATTTCAAAATATGAACTTTTTCTTCCGCTTAGTTTAATTTGAGATGTTGGAAATTTAAAGATTCTTTTATTTAATTCATCTTGATTATTTAAAATAAAAATCATCTCATCTTCATTTGTTAAATTTGAAAATAAACAAGATCCATTGTCAAACACTGGCGCAATAATATATTTATTATTTCTTTTTAAAAATTCCCAATTAGCTCCATGTCTATCAAAATTACCAATGAATGCATCTATTATAAACATATCGAAAAAAATAGAAATCGTTTCATCAATGTTAGTTATTTTTTTGTTTTTATTTAATAAATCAATAATATCATTATATGAATATTGATATTTTTCTTTATTAGATTCAATTGTCGATTCACCAACATCATTAAATGGTACAAATTGAAAACCTTCAGTGACAAAATCTTTACAAGCGACTACTTGCTGATTGTTATAATAACCTAAATATGTTTTTTGGCATTTTAAACCAAGTAATTCATAGATATGGCATCCTAAATATTCTGATATATGATTAAATCTTAAATTAAAAGGTGTTTTCTTTTGGAATTTTAACATATATGGTTCATTTTTTATTAAAATACCTAATTTTTTTTCTGAGCCACCATAAGATATATTACTAAGTTCATATTCTGAAAAATCAAAAATCATTTTAATCACCTAAAAATATAATAATTAATTTAAATATTAATTGCAATAGGGTATCATTTTAATTTTGCAATAAAAATAATTTTATTAATAAAATTAAAAATATATACATTAAAATTCTAAATAACTATAATAACTAAATTGGGATTAGAAATTATGGAATCTTATTTAGGAAATCAAAATACTTTAAAATCAATATTTAGATTAGCTATACCATCTATGATAGGACAATTAATAAATGTTTTATATAATATTGTAGATAGAATATATGTAGGTAATTTACCTAATGTTGGTGAAATAGCTTTAATTGGAGTAGGTGTGTGTTCACCAATTGTAACTTTAATAACTTCATTTGCTTTTTTAGTGGGCTTAGGTGGCGCTCCTATGTTTTCTATTGCTTTAGGTGAAAAAGATAATGATAAAGCTAAAAAAATATTATCAAATGCTTTATTAATGTTAATAATTATTTCTAGTATAATAATGTTAATATTTTATTTATTTAGTGAACCAATATTGTTTTTATTTGGCGCTAGTGAAGCATCTATAGAATATGCTTTATCATATTTAAGAATATATTTAATTGGTACTTTTTTCTCTTTGTTAACTTTAGGATTAAATCAATATTTAACAGCTCAAGGAGAATCATCAAAAGCTATGATGACCATAATTATTGGATGTGTTTTAAATATTGGTTTAGATCCATTATTTATGTATTTTTTTCATCTAGGAGTTAAAGGAGCAGCTTTAGCAACTATTATATCCCAATTTATATCATTTATTTTTGTTATATTTATTTTGTTAAAGAAAACAACAATAAAATTGTCTTTTGGTGGATATGATAAAAAAATAATGTTAATGATAATTAAATTAGGTATTTCACCATTTATAATTATGGCTACAGACTCTATTATTTTAATATTATTAAATAATTCATTAAAATTATATGGTAAAGATAAAGGTGATTTTTATATAGAGATTGCTACTATTGTGCAAGCTTTTGAAACATTAGCAACAGGACCATTATTAGGAATTAGTAGTGGAACTCAACCAATACTTGGTTATAATTATGGAGCAAAAAATAAAAAATTAATTATTAAAGCAGAAAAACAATTATTAATTTTTGCTTTAATTTTTACTAGTTCATTTTTTATATTATCATTTTTTATAGCTAAACCATTTTCTATAATGTTTATAGGAATTGGTAAAGATTATATTAATTATGAAATAGTAAATGAAGCAAGCAAAATAATATTTTATTATATGTTAGGAATTATTCCTTTATCATTTCAATATGTTTTTGTAGATGGATTAACTGGTCTTGGACAAGCAAAATATTCTATTTGGTTATCACTTATTAGAAAAGTAGTAATTTTTATTCCAAGTATATATTTATTACCATTATTAACAAATAGTGTTGAAAGTGCATTTTTTGCTGAACCTATATGTGATATTATAAGTGCAATAGTAACATCTATTTGTTATTTAATATTCTTACCAAAAATATTAAAAAAAATAGAAACTAATTAGAATGGAGGAAATATGGATTATATTACATGTAAGAAATTTGCTGATGTAGCAGTTAAAATAGGAGTTAATTTACAAAAAGGTCAAGATGCAATTATATTTATTTCACCTCGACATTATGAACTTGCTGATGTTATTGCTAGAACTTGTTATGAAAATGGGGCCAGAAGAGTAAATATCGAATATATTGATGAAGATTTAATGAAATTAAAATATAAACATGAAAGCCTTAAAACATTAAAAGATATTCCTGAATGGGAAATATTAAAATTTAAACAAAGAAGTGAAGATTTGCCTTGTTTAATTCATGTTATTGATGATGATCCAGATGCTTTTAAAGGATTAAATCTAAAAAAAATAAATGAAGCAAGAATTGCTAAAGCTAAGAAAATTAAAATTTATAGAGATAAAGAAAGTTTATATAATCAATGGACAATTATTGCATTACCATCTCCTTCATGGGCAAAAAAAGTCTTTCCAAAATGTAAAAATGCTGAAGAAAAATTGTTATCTGCAATCATGCATACAACTAGATTAGATAATGATGATCCATTTTTAGCTTGGGAAAAACATATAGAAGAATTAGATCAAAAAGCTAAAATATTAAATAATTTAAATTTAGATTATTTAGTTTATAAATCAAGTAATGGAACAAATTTAACTTTAAAATTACAACCAGGTCATGTATGGTTATCAGCTAGAAGTAATAATTTAAAAGGAATTCCATATTGCGCTAATCTTCCAACAGAAGAAGTTTTCACAATGCCAAAAAAAGATGGTGTCAACGGAGTTGTATATTCAACAAAACCATTATCTTATAATGGAAAAATAATAGAAGAATTTAGAATTGAATTTAAAAATGGAAGAATAATAAATATAAGCAGTAAAAAAAATGAAAAAGTATTGATAGATGCAATAAATACTGATGAAGGTTCTCATTATTTAGGTGAAGTTGCTTTAGTACCATATTCTTCACCAATTAATGAATCAGGAATATTATTTTACAATACTTTATTTGATGAAAATGCTTCATGTCATTTAGCTTTTGGTGATACATATTTAGAAACATTAAAAGATTATGGAAATATGAAAGAAGAAGATTTTAAAAAATTAAATTTAAATGAGTCAGTTATTCATGTTG
This sequence comes from uncultured Mollicutes bacterium, assembly GCA_900551385.1. Classification (GTDB taxonomy): domain Bacteria; phylum Bacillota_I; class Bacilli_A; order RFN20; family CAG-449; genus CAG-449. The sequence continues at coordinate 8,434 of URVS01000032.1, forward strand.
ATTTTATGATAGGCGCTAAAGATTTAGATATTATTGGTTATGATTTTAACAATAAGCCACATCAAATATTTAAAAATGGAAATTGGGCTATTTAAAACATTTATTATTTTGTGATAAAATATAAATAGAAAAGGGGTGGCAAAATGAATTTTTTAAAATTAGAAAATGTATGTAAAACATACCAAAATGGTAATATTATTGTTAACGCAGTTAATAATATTTCTTTTGAATTGAATGATGGTGAATTTGTTATTATTTTAGGAAGCTCTGGAGCAGGAAAAACAACTTTATTAAATTTATTGGGTGGCATGGAAAAAGCAACTTCAGGAAATATATATCTTGAAGATAAAAATGTTACTTCTTTAAATAGAAAAGGTTTATGTGAATATAGAAGAAATGATGTTGGATTTGTATTCCAATTTTATAATTTAATGCCAAATTTATCAAGCTTAGAAAATGTTGAAATAGCAATTGAAATTTGTAAAAATCATTTAGATCCTAAACAAACACTAATTGATGTTGGTTTAGGTGATAGATTAAATAATTTTCCTTCTCAATTATCTGGAGGAGAACAACAACGAGTTTCAATAGCTAGAGCATTAGCTAAAAATCCTAAATTATTATTATGTGATGAACCTACTGGTGCACTTGATTACATTACTGGTAAAAAAATATTAAAATTATTATATGATGTATCTAAAAAACATAATAAATTAGTAATAGTAGTAACCCATAATTCTGCTTTAAAAGATATGGCTGATAAAGTTATACATATCAAAAATGGTAAAGTAGAAAATATAGAAGTAAATAAAAATCCTACTCCTATAGAAGATATTGAATGGTGATAAATATGAAAACGATATATAAGACAGTTATAAGAATGTTTAAAAAACATTTCTCAAGATTTATTTCTATTTTATTTATTGTTTTAGTAAGTGTTGGTTTTACTTCAGGACTTGGAGCATCAAGTGATAAAATAAAATCATCTATAAATAATTATTATATTGAAAGTAATGTTACAGATTTAATAATTAAAAGTAAAAATCAAGATGGTTTTTCTCAAGATGATATTCAAAAAATTATTAATTTGTATGGTATAGATAATGTTAATACAGGTATGTCTATTGATGTATATTTAAATATAAATAATGAAAAAGTATTAACTAGAATATATTTTTATGATAATTTTGAAAATAATAAGATTAATAAATTTAAATATGATGATGAATTATCTTCTTTAGATGAAGATAAAATATATTGTTATGCTGAAAAAAAAGATAACAAAATAAAAGAATTATCTTTAAATCAAGAAATAATATTAGATTATAAAGATATTCTTGAACAATTAGCTAAACAAAACAATTCTGAATTATCAGATATGGAAAAATTATTTCTTTCATATTTACCAAAACAAAATATTTATGTTTCAAAAATAGTAGAAAATCCACTTACATTTGCTTTAGATGGTGAACCAAGTTATTTGAATCCTGAAGATACTAAAGTTCCTACTACTGTTAGTGAAGTTAATAAATTGATTACTCTAGATAATATTATTTATTTACCAAGTAGTGTTATTCCTACATCTATGAATAAAAAAATATTATCAACTGGTGATATTTTTGTAGCGTTTAATAATAGAAATAAATTTAAATGTTTTTCTAATGAATATAAAAAATATTTTGAAGAACAAAAAGAAATAATTAAAAATAAATTAAGTAATATTTCTTTTATTTCTTTATATGATAATTATTCTTTTTATTCTATAAATGCATATTGTGATAAAGTGACTGCAATTAGTTACATGTTTGTTTTTATTTTTTTAGCAATAACAAGTTTAGTTGTAGTTTCTAATATGTCAAGATTAATGGAAGAAGAAAGAGGTCAAATTGCTTGTTTAGAAACATTAGGATATTCTTCTTTTAGTATTATTTCTAGATATAGTTTCTTTAGTTTATTACCTGCTATTATCGGTGGATTTATTGCTTATTTTGTAGGAATAGGCTTATGTACTTTTATTTATAAAGCTTTTGATTATTGCTTTGTAATGCCTAAAATGATAAGTGCTTTTAGTTTTACATTTTATATTATTACGTTCTCTATAATTATATTAACTATATTTATGTCTACCATTTTTGTAGGACATAGTATGACAAAAATAATGCCAAGTGTTTTGTTAAGACCAAAAGCTCCAAAAGATGGAAAAAAAGTTCTATTAGAAAGAATACCTTTTATTTGGAACAAATTATCTTTTAAATATAAATCTACTTTTAGAAATGTCTTTAGATATAAAAATAGATGTATTATGACTATTGTGTCTATTGCTGGAGCGATGGGATTAGTAATGGCAGGAATTAGCTTGTTAGATTTGTGTTTAT
>URVS01000033.1 GCA_900551385.1 uncultured Mollicutes bacterium
CAAAAAAATGAACAGCCAGAAACTCAAACAAGCCTTCGGCCTCTGCCGTGATATATATACCGTTTTATATATTTCTTTTTTTGCAATCCTGTTTTTTATTCTTATTTATATATTTCAGAAAAATATGGAACACATTTATTTATTGATAAAGATAAAATTGATTTTGTAATTAAAAATGTTGTTATTCATGATTATGATGAAATTTATTCATTTATAAATGAGCATAAAGATGTTCCAACATTATTAGACCCAAGCAAAGTAAATGCTTTAATTTATTCATTATTTAATAAACCTATTAATGGAAGAAATCCATCATATTTAATGAAAGCAATTAAAGGTGATGTTGAAATAGAAAATACTAAAAAAATACAAGCAATTGATGGAATTGCGTTATTAAAATTCAATAAATATTTAGAAGACAATATTTCTAAAAATTTAAATGAATATGATTATTCTGAAAAATTAAAAGAATTTAGATACGAATCTAGTAAATTAATAGAATTATCTTTTAATACTATTGCAGCTGTTGGTAAAAACGCTGCAGAAATGCATTATTCACCTACTAAACAAAATAATTCTATAGTATCTAATAATGAAATAGAATTATTAGTGGATTCTGGAGGCCAATATTATGGTGGAACTACTGATACTACAAGAACTTTTTTAATTGGTGAACCTACTCAAGAATATAAAATAGATTATACTTTAACTTTAAAATCATTAATTAATTTATCAAGAACAATATTTTTAGATGGTTCAACAGGTCAAACAATTGATATTAGAGCTAGAGAATTTATGTGGGAAAGAGGACTTGATTATAAATGTGGTACTGGACATGGTGTTTCTTATATGTTAAATGTTCATGAAGGACCAAATGGATTTAGATATAAAAAAGTTCCTGAAAGAGATGATCAAGATAAAATAGTTCCTGGCATGATTACAACAATTGAACCGGGTGTTTATAAAGCTAACAAATATGGTATTAGAATTGAAAATAACTTATTATGTGTTAATGCGTTTGAAAATGAAAATGGTACATTTTATAAATTTGAGACAATTACTTATGTGCCTATAGGTGTAGAAGCATTATGTTTATCAATGTTAAATGATGAAGAAATTGAATGGATAAATAATTATCATCAATTAGTTTATGATAAATTATCAATTTTGATTGATGATCCAGAATTATTATCATATTTGAAAATGAAAACGAAAAGAATATCAAAAAATTAATTGTTTTTTAATAAAGCAATAGTTGAAGGCCTAATTTCTTTTATTATTAAAATATTATATTTATTTAAAAGTGCTAATCCACGTTGAGAAGGCACTTTTTTGATATATTTTTTTTGAGTATATTGAACTTCTCCTGCACTAATTGAAGCAAAATAACAAGCTATTTCACCAGCAATTAACATTTCTTCATCACTAGGATTATTTGAAAATATAATCACATGTGGACCATGATAATCTTTAATATGAAAATAATAATCTTCTTTATTAGCTAAAGAGAAAGTTAATTCTTCATTTTGAAAAGATGTTAAACCATATCCAATTTTTGTTCCGTTTTTTAATTTTATAAAATGAGGAGTAAATTTTTTATTTTTAGGTTTTAATTTCATTTGTTTTTGGACTTTATGTTCTTTAATATAATGGTTTTCACATAAATCTAAAATTATTTCTTGCATTTCGTTTTCTTGAGCAAAAACTAATTGTTGAGAAATATTATTAAAATAAATTAATTCATTTTTAGCTATTTGTTTTTGGTTTTCAACTTGTTCAATACCAGATTTACTTTTTTTATATAATTTAAAATATTTTTGAGCATTTCCTGATAAATCTAATTTTTCATCTAATGGGATGTTAATGTTTTCAATAATTACATTTTTATCACCTTTATGATATGTTGGTGAACCAATAAATAATAAATTACCATATTCTAAATATTTATCACCATTTAAAAATTTTTCTTGGTCATGATTTAAATTAATTAATTTTTTTTCTAAACTCTTCTTTTTTTGCTCAACTAATTTAAAAATTTCATGATGCTTTGATTCTTTATTTTCAAATATTTTTTGATCTTTTATTAAATCAAATAATTCATTCAAAGTAATTTCTTTAGCACCATCTATACAAAAACATGTTAAATCTTTTTTATATAGATAATAATGATGATTATTAAGCATTTTTGCTAAAACTGATTTATAATTTTCATTATCTAAAGAGGCCAAATAATTATATTCTAAACGACTAACTTTATTTTTTAATTCTATTAAAGGTGTATTTTTATCAAAATATTTATCATCAGTTTTAGGAAAAGTATATGTTAAACCTTTATAAACAAGATGTTTAGATTCTAAAGATTCTGATCTTTTAAAGGCATCAAGTATTTTATTATTTAAATCAGTAATGATAATATTTGGTGATAAAGGAAATAATTCAAAAATTAATTTCGATTCTATTAATTGATATGAAGGTGTCCATTTTTTAATATTAAAAATAATTATTCTATCATTAGGTAATTTTTCTAATTTAGTAATTGTACCATGATCAAAATATTTTTTTAACATATTTGTCGCATAATCATTTTGATTAATAGAATATGTTTTAGAATTATTAGATGTTAAAATAATTGGTAAAGTAGGATCTAAGGATAAAATCATATCAAAACATTTTCCTTCTTTAAATAAAGAAAAAATGAATGATGTACTTGAAATATTGATAATTCTTTCTATTTTACTAAAAAGAATTTTGTCTTTAATTTCATTAAATATGTTCTTTAAAGTGTAATTTGCTATTCCCATAAAATATATTTTACAACTTTTTATTTATTTTAAAATAATTATTTATGAAAATTGTTTTTTCTAAGTTGAGTTATAATATTATTTTGAGATATGATATAATAAATTTTAAAGATACAGGAGATTTTTAAATGAAAAAAGGTTTATTAATTGTTCTATCTGGACCTTCTGGTGTTGGTAAAGGTACAGTTAGAAAAAAAGTTTTTAAAGATGAATCTTTAAATCTTGCTTATTCTATTTCTGTAACAACGCGCGCTCCTAGAAATATGGAAAAAGATGGTGTTGATTATTTCTTTGTTGATATTCCAACTTTTAAGAAAATGATTGAAGAAAATAAATTCTTAGAGTATACGTATTTCGTCGGTAATTACTATGGTACTCCACTTGATTATGTTGAAAAACTTCGTAATGAAGGTAAAAATGTTTTCTTAGAAATTGAAATTGAAGGTGCTAAAGAAGTTTTAAGTAAATGTAAAGGTGATGATGTTGTTTCTATATTTTTAGTTCCTCCTTCATTAGAAGAACTTGAAAGAAGAATTAGAGGAAGAAAATCAGAAACTGATGATGTTATTCAAGAAAGATTATTAAAAGCTCAAAGAGAAATTGCATATAAACAACATTATCAATATAAAGTTGTTAATGATAATTTAAATAAAGCCACTAATCAAATTAAAAGAATTATTAAAAAACATATGGCATTAGCTAACGAAATTAAATAATAAAAGGAGGTAAGATGAAGGTTTACGAAGTATTAATTGAGTATTCCACATCAAAATTAGACCGCCTTTTTTCGTATGTTTATGATGGTGAAATTAATTTATTATGTCGAGTAATAGTTCCTTTTGCTCATAAAGATATTTGTGGAGTAGTTATTAATATAATTGATTTTCAAGGTAATGAATTAGATTATAAAAATAAAACTGGTTTTGAATTAAAAAAGATAAAAAAAGTTATTGATAAAACTCCTTTATTAAATGAAGAATTAAATAATTTAACTAAAGAAATATCTGAATATTATTACGCACCTAGAATAAGTGTGTTTTTAGCAATGCTTCCTCTATCATTAAAACCTTCTTTATCTTCTCAAAATAAACCAACTATAGCTTATGAACAATTTATTAAAGCTAAAGATAATGTTGATTATGATAATTTAACTCTTAAACAAGCTGATTTGTTAATGAAAATTGTAAATGAAAAAGTAAAAAAAAGTGATTGTTCACCATCTATTTTAAATCAATTAATAAAAAAAGATAAAGTTGAAATTTATAATGTTGAAAAACAAAGATTAAATTTAAATAAGGTAGAAAAAAAAGAAAAATTAACTTTAAATGATGAACAACTTATTTGTTATAATTCTATTTTAAATGATGATAAAGATATTTTTTTACTTGAAGGTGTTACTGGCAGTGGAAAAACTGAAGTATATATGCAAGTAGCAGAAAAAATTATAGAAAATAAACAAAAAGTAATTATGTTAGTGCCAGAAATTTCTTTATCTTACCAAATGGTACAAAGATTTCAAGAAAGATTTTCTAGAATTGCTATTTTACATAGTAAATTAACTCCAGGTCAAAGATATGATGAATATCGTAAAATAAAAAATGGAGAAGTTGATATAGTTATTGGTGCTAGAAGCGCAATATTTGCACCTTTAGATAATATAGGTTTAATTATTATAGATGAAGAACATTCAGAAACTTATAAACAAGATGATCAACTACCTTTTTATAATGCTTTAGATGTTGCTAAAATGAGACAAAAATATCATTCTTTAAAAATTGTTTTAGGAAGTGCAACTCCATCTTTAGAAACTAAATCAAGAGCTTTAAAAGGCGTATATAAACAATTATATTTAACTAAACGTATTAATAATTTACCTCTTCCTAAAGTTCAAGTAGTAGATATGAGTGATAAAACTAATATTGATAAAGAATCAGTTTTAATTTCTAAACCATTAAAAGAAGCTATTCAAGAAAGATTAAATAATCATGAACAAACAATGTTACTTGTTAATAGAAGAGGCTATTCTCCTTATGTTAGTTGTAGAAAATGTGGTAATGTAATGAAATGTCCTAATTGTCAAGTAGCCTTAACATATCATTATGATACTAATAGGCTTGTTTGTCATCATTGTGAATATAATATTCCTATGGTTCATGAATGTCCTAAATGTGGCTCTAATAAAATGTTTAAAGGTGGATTTGGTACTGAAAAAATTGAATTAGAAATTAAAAAATTATTTCCTAATATTAGAACTTTAAGATTAGATTCTGATATTTCTAAAAAGAAAAACGCTACTAATGAAGTATTAAATAAATTTCAAAATAATGAAGCTGATATTTTAATTGGTACTCAAATAATTGCTAAAGGTCATGATTTTAGTAATGTAACTTTAGTTGGTATAGTTCTAGCAGATATTGGTTTAGCAATTCCTTCTTTTAGGGCTAATGAAAGAACTTTTTCACTTATTACTCAAGCAATTGGAAGATCAGGAAGAAGTAAAAATGGTGAAGCAATTATTCAAACTTATTTAAAAAATAATTTTGTGATTAAAACAAGTAGTAAACAAGATTATTTATCATTTTATGCAACTGAAATTGCATTAAGAAAAGCAATGCAAAATCCTCCTTATACTTTTTTAGCGTTATTAGTAGTTTCTGGTAATAAAGAAGAAGATGTTATTGATGTAATTGAAGAAGTTAATCGATATTTAAAATCTAAATTAGAAAATAACGCTATATTAATTGGTCCTGGAGATATGTTTATTAAAAAATATCAAAATCAATATAGAAGAAAAATAATTATTAAATATAAAGATTTTTCTTTAATAAAACCTTGTTTAGATGATTTAAGTTTGTTTTTTAATAAAAAAAATAATCTAAAATTGATAATTAATATTAATCCTTATGAAGATTACTAAAATAAAGCTTGTTTAATTTTATTATTTAATAAATAATAAATATATATGGTCTTATCGTGGAGGTGAAAAGCGATGATAAATATTGTATTAAAAGGTGTTGATGAATTTTTAGGTGCTGATGTTGAAAAAGTACTTCTTCCAAAAGTTGCAAAAGTTTTACAAGTTTCTATGGATGAAGTTTTATTGACTTGCATGCATTCTATGATTTATCATGGTGGACTTGATCAAACTTCATTTCATATGATTGTAACTTTTGAAATGGAAGAAAAATATCGTAAATTTGAAAAAGAATTAATTAAATGTGTCTTTGAAGTTTCTAAAAATTTCTCTGTTCATTCTCATGTAAATTTCTTATATTTAACTCCTACTTCTTCTAATATCGATGAAGAATATCCTTTATATGTTACTGAAAGTAATCGTGTAATGATTGAAGATGATGAAAATGAAGAAGAAGTTTATACTGGAAATATATTCAGTAATTTTGAAGAACAATTAAAAGAATTAGATAAAAATAAAAAAGATTAATTGTAGAAAGGTTAGGTGAAAAAAATGTCTATTTTAAAAGATGTTTATAATTATATTGAAGAGATAAAAACTAAAAAAAGATCTTTTCAAAGATTAATGAATAAAGGAATAACTGGTTATGATGAAAAAGTAACTCGTATTATAAAAGATTCTTTAAAATCTATTGTTAACCGTTATTATTTTTTAGAATGGGAATTAAGTAAACTTATTAAAGTAAATGATGAACACACTAAAGATTATCTTATTTGTGCTTTAGGTCAATATCATTTTGTTAACGAAATTAGTAATGAAATGTTATTATCATTTTTTAAAGATGAACTTAATTCATTTGATGATAAACTTTCACCTGATTTTGTTTATAATAAATTTATTTCTTTAAATGGAAAAACATTAACTATTTCTGAATTTGAAAATAAAATTATTTATAAAAGATTAGCAGTTACTTATTCTTATCCAGAATGGGTATGTAAAATGTTATGTAAACATTATGGTTATAAGAAAGCTTATAGAGCTATTGCTTCTTCTAAAAGAAATATTAATTTATCTTTAAATGTTAATACTTTATTAACTACTAGAGATGAGATATTAAAAAAATATCCTTCTACTTATGAAAAAGGTACTTTAACTGATACAGCTTTAAAATATAAAGGTAAACAAAAATTAATTGATTTAAATGCTTTTACTAGTAATTTTTTCTTTGTTGAAGACGAGTCTAAGCAATTACTTGTAAGAAATTTAAATTTAGAAATGAATGATACATGTTTATTAATTAATGAAGAAAAAGGATCTACTGCTATTGATATGGCAACTAAAACTAAAGATAGAGGCCTTATCCATGTTGCTAGTAATAATGTTATTGATTATAACGCAATTAAAACTATGACAGAACGTTTTAAAATACATTCGTTAGATATATTTGAATCTAATGTTGATCAATTAATTACTCATGTAGGATATGGAAGTTGTGATAAAGTTTTATTTATTGCACCATCTTCTGAATTAGGTTTAGTAAGAAAAAGACCTGATATTTTATTAACATTAAAAAAAGAAGATATTGATTCTATTTTAAAAACACAAAAAGAACAATTAGAAGAAGTAAGTAAATTCGTTAAAAACGATGGCTTACTTGAATATGCTGTCTTTACTTACTCAAGAAAAGAAACAACTAAAATTATCAAAGAATTTACTTTAAATCACCCAGAATTTGAATTAATTTGTGATAGACAAATTTTTGCTAATGATGTACCAAGTGATGGAGTATATTTTGCTTTATTAAGAAAAAATTAAAATATGAGAACTAATATATATGGACTAACTTTAGAACAATTAGAAGAACTAATGGTTCAAGAAAATCAAAATAAATATCGCGCGAAACAATTATTTTCATGGATTTATGAAAAGAATGTTACTGATTTTGATTTAATGAGCGATATATCAAAAAAATTTATTGCAATATTAAAAGAAAAATATTGTTTAATTAAACCAACTATTTTTACTAAACAAGTTTCTAGTGATGGCACGATTAAATTACTTTTAGAAATGGAAGATGGGGCAAAAGTTGAAACTGTTTTAATGCGTTATAATTATGGTCAAGTAGCTTGTGTTTCAAGTCAAGTTGGCTGTAATATGGGTTGCTCATTTTGTGCTTCTGGCTTATTAAAAAGACAAAGAAATTTAACTACTAGTGAAATGGTAGGAGAAATTCTTGTTTTAAATGATTTAATTAAAGAAGAAAATTTAAGAGTAACTCATGTAGTAGTTATGGGAACAGGTGAACCTTTTGATAATTTTGATAATGTTATGAACTTTATTAAAATTATTAATAATCAAAAAGCTTTAGCAATAGGGGCTAGACATATTACTGTTTCTACTTGTGGAATACCTGATAAAATTAGAATGTACGCTAGTAGTGGATTACAAATTAATTTAGCTATTTCTTTACATGCTCCTAATGATGAATTAAGATCTAAATTAATGCCAATTAATAAAGCTTATCCTTTACATGAATTAATGGAAGCAATTAAATATTATAATGTTACTGCTGATAGAAGAATTACTTTTGAATATATTTTATTAAAAGATGTTAATGATACTATGGAATGTGCTGATGAATTAGCTTCTTTAATACGACCAGTATTTGCTTATGTTAATTTAATTCCTTATAATGAAGTAAATGAAAATGGTTATCATAGATCTACTAGAGCTAAAGAATTTATGGATAGATTAATGAAAAAAGGTGTTAATGTTACTATTAGAAAAGAATTTGGTACTGATATTGACGCAGCATGTGGCCAATTAAGAGCTAAGAAAGAGAAAATATTATAATGTTTGCTTTTAAATCTGACATTGGTAAAATAAGAGAAAGAAACGAAGATTCAACTTGTATTATTGAAAATGATAATAATGATTTTTTTATGCTTGTTTTTGATGGCATGGGAGGCCATAAAAAAGGTGATGTGGCTTCTAGACTTGCTGAACAAAACATGGTAAAAGAATTTAAGCAAAAGAAAAAATTTTATGGTAAATTAGATATGTATTTTTGGCTAAAAAAATTAGTTAAAAACACTAATAAATTATTAAATAAATATTCTAGTGAAAATAATTCTTCACGTGGTATGGGAACTACTTTTTCATGCTTTTTAGTACATAATAAACATACTTTAATGTGCTATATTGGTGATACTAGATGTTATTTAATTAATAATAATAAATTAATTCAAAAATCTATTGATGAAACATATGTGGAATTTTTGTATGAGACAGGTCAAATTACTAAAGAAGAAAAATTACATCATCCTTCAAGTAATGTTATAACTAATGCATTAGGTTGTTATAGCAGTGTAAAAGTAAATTTAAAATTTATTAAAGAAGATTATGATTATTTACTTTTATGTAGTGATGGATTATATAACATGGTTAATGATGATAATATTAATGAAATTGTAATTGAAAATGATACTTTAATAAACAAAATAGATAAATTAATTAATTTAGCTAATGAAAATGGTGGTAGAGATAATATAGCCATAGCGTTATATTCAAAAGGAGAATTATAATGATAAAACAAGGTGATATAATTGTTGATAGATATAGAATAAAAGACATTCTTGGTGAAGGTGGAATGGCTATTGTTTATCTTGCTTTTGATTTAGTTACTAAAAAAGAAGTAGCTATTAAAATTATTAAAGAAGAAACAATGAAAAATCCTGTTAATTTATCTCGTTTTGAACGTGAAGCTAGAGCAGCAGCTTCTTTAAATCATCAAAATGTTGTTAGAATTATTAATTTAGGTACTTATGAAGGTAGACCATTCATGGTACATGAATTTATTAAAGGACAAACTGTAAAAGATTTATTAAAAGAAAGAGGTAAATTCACTTTTTTAGAAGCATGTGATATTATGTATCAATTATGTTCAGCGGTTATCCATGCTCATCAACATGGGGTAATACACCGCGATATTAAACCTGAAAATGTTTTTATTACTTCAGATAATACAATTAAATTAGGTGATTTTGGTATTGCTACATTTCAAGATAATAATGTAAGAGTAACTAAATCTGAAGTAGTAGTAGGTTCAGTTCATTATTTAGCACCAGAACTTTCTCAAGGAGCACCTGCAAGTGTACAATCAGATATATATGCTTTAGGTATCACATTTTTTGAATTAATTACTGGTAAAGTACCTTATGATGATCAATCTCCAGTTAGTGTAGCGTTAAAACATATTAATGAAAAATTCCCAAGTCCAAGAAAATATAATTCTCGTACTCCTTTAATTATAGAAAAAATTATTTTAAAAGCATGTGCAAAAAATCCTAGTGATCGTTATAAAGATGTTTTTGAAATGAGAAAAGATATTGATCGTATTTTAAGAGAACCTTCTTTAATTAAAAAGAAATCATTATTAGAAAGATTATTTAGAAAATAATTATGAAAGGTAAAATTTTATCAACAGTAGCAGGAGTGTATAATGTTATTTTAGAAGATAAAAATATTATTAATATTACTCCTAGAGGCAAATTTCGTCATTTAAAAATAAAACCAGTTGTTGGTGATAATGTTATTATTGAAAATAATATGATTAGTGAAATATTACCAAGAAAGAACATTTTAATTAGACCTAGTATTGCTAATATTGATTTAGGTATTATTGTTTCTTCTTGTTTATTAGATAAATTCTTATCTTATTTAAATATGAATAATATCACACCATTAATTATTTTGTCTAAAATTGATTTATCTAATGAAGAATTTATTAATAAAGTAGTAGAAGAATATAATAAAATTAATATTAAAGTCATTCCATTTTCTAAAAAAGATAAAACTAATATTGATTTAATTCATTCTTTAATAAAAAATAAAACTATTGCATTTATGGGGCAAACTGGAGTAGGTAAATCTTCTTTGATTAATACTATATGTCCAGATTTTCTTAGAAAAGAAGGAGAATATTCCACTTCTTTAAAAAGAGGAAAACATCAAACTAAAGAAGTAATT